>JANWZF010000154.1 GCA_025054905.1 Tepidimonas sp. | reverse complement strand
CAGGCTCCGATCTCTGAGCTGCGGCTAGCTTCGGATATCCCTTCCCCTATTGGGCCGCAATCCCTTTTGGGACTGCGGTCCCTTTTTCATGCTTGGCTCATGCGCAAAGGCATCATCCTCGCCGGCGGCTCCGGCACCCGGTTGTACCCGGCCACACGGGTGCTTAGCAAGCAGTTGCTGCCGGTCTACGACAAGCCGATGGTGTACTACCCTCTGAGCACGTTGATGCTGGCCGGCATCCGGCAGGTGCTCGTCATCAGCACGCCTGAGGACACGCCGCGCTTGGCGCAGCTGCTGGGTGATGGCCGCCAGTGGGGCATGGCATTCCACTATGCCGTGCAGCCCAGCCCGGACGGCCTGGCGCAGGCCTTCATCATCGGGGCCGACTTTCTGGCGGGCGCGCCTAGTGCGATGGTGCTGGGGGACAACATTTTCTACGGTCACGACCTGCAGCCCCTGCTGCAGGCCGCCGATGCCCAATCGGTTGGGGCCACCGTGTTTGCCTACCACGTCCATGACCCGGAGCGCTACGGCGTCGTCGAGTTCGACGCCACGGGCCGTGCGCTGTCGATCGAGGAAAAGCCCGCCCAGCCCAAATCCTCTTACGCGGTTACCGGCCTGTACTTTTACGATGCGCAGGTGGTTGACATCGCGCGCTCGGTGCGGCCCAGCGCGCGCGGCGAGCTGGAAATCACCTCGGTCAACCAGGTCTACCTCGAGCGTGGCCAGCTCAACGTGCAAATCATGCAGCGCGGCTACGCGTGGCTGGACACCGGCACGCACGACAGCCTGCTGGAGGCGGGGCACTTCATCGCCACGCTGGAGCGCCGCCAGGGCCTCAAAATCGCATGTCCGGAAGAAATTGCCTGGCGCCAGGGCTGGATCGACGATGAACAGCTGCTGCGCCTGGCTGCGCCGCTGGCCAAAAGCGGCTACGGGCGCTACCTGCAAACCTTGCTCAAGGGCTGACGCGATGGGCTACGAGGTCACGGCCACCGCGATCGCCGACGTGCTGATCCTGCAGCCGCGGGTCTTTGGCGACGCGCGAGGCTTCTTTCTGGAAAGCTTCAACCAGCGCGACTTCGAGGCCGCCACCGGCCTGCGGGGCATCACCTTTGTGCAGGACAACCACAGCCGCAGCCGCCGCGGCGTGCTGCGCGGGCTGCACTACCAGCTGCCGCCGCGGGCGCAGGGCAAGCTGGTGCGCGTGGCGCGCGGCGTGGTGTGGGATGTCGCGGTGGACATCCGGCGCGATTCCCCCACTTTCGGCCGCTGGGTTGGGGTGGAGCTGTCCGATGCCAACCAGCGCCAATTGTGGATACCGCCGGGGTTGGCGCACGGCTTTGTGGTGCTGTCGGAGGAGGCCGACTTCCTTTACAAGACCACGGACTACTATGCCCCCGAGCTGGAGCGCTGCATCCGTTGGGACGACCCGACGATCGGCATCGACTGGCCAGCGCTGGGCATGGCACCGCTGCTGTCGGCCAAGGACCAGGCCGGTCGTGCGCTGGCGCAGGCCGATCTTTGAACCCTCTACGGGTAACCCTGGCGTGTCGGCATCGCAGATCCGGTTGCGCATCGCCATCCTGGGCACGCGCGGTATACCCGCGCGCTATGGGGGTTTCGAGACCTTTGCCGAACAGCTCTCGGTCCGGCTGGTCCAGCGCGGATTCGACGTGACGGTCTACGCCGAGACCGATGGGCCCGCGCCGCCGGACGCGATGCATCGCGGGGTGCGCGTGCGGTACCGGCGCCGGCCCCGCTGGGGGGCGGCCTCGGTCATTGCCTATGATTGCGCCTGCCTGTGGGACGCA
Organism: Tepidimonas sp.; assembly: GCA_025054905.1. Lineage (GTDB taxonomy): Bacteria > Pseudomonadota > Gammaproteobacteria > Burkholderiales > Burkholderiaceae_C > Tepidimonas. Next base: position 29,253 of record JANWZF010000154.1, on the reverse strand, counting down.
CGTCGCGGCTATGACCTGGTCTACATGTTGGGTTACGGGGCGGCGTGGGCCTGCTGGTGGCCGCGTTTATGGGGTAGCCCGGTCTGGATCAACGTCGATGGCCTGGAGTGGGCGCGCAGCAAATGGAGCTTGCCTGCCCGCCTGTACTTGCGATGGATGGAGTGGGTGGCTACCCGAGCGGCGACGCGCCTGATCGCCGATGCCGAGGCGATTGCCCAGCGATTCCGCCAACGCTACCCGCGCGGCGCACCGTGCACCACCATCGCCTATGGGGCCGACATCGTCGATCCCGCCACGGTCGATCCTGCACCGCTGGCCACCTGGGGTCTGACGCCCAGACAATACGCGCTGGTCGTCGCCCGGCCAGAGCCCGAGAACCACGTGCTGGAGATCGTCGAGGGGTATGTGCAGCACCCCGGCGACTGGCCCCTGGTGGTGGTGGGCGACGTCAGCGGTGCGACCGCCTACCAGCGTCGCCTGCTGGCCCTGCGCAGCGACCGCGTCCGTTTCATCGGAGCGGTCTATGACCCTGCCAAGCTGACGGCCCTGCGGGCGCATGCCTTTGTGTACCTGCACGGTCATTCGGTCGGGGGGACCAACCCGTCGTTGCTGGAGTCGATGGCCTGTGGCAGCCTCGTCATCGCCCACGACAATCCCTTTAACCGCGAGGTGGCGGGAGAGGGGGCGGAGTACTTCGATGGGGCACCTGCCTTGGCGCGCGCTCTTGTGACGTTGCGTCAGGAGCCAGAAGCCCGCTTGCAACAGCGCCGACGCTATTTGCAAGGTGTGGCGCGCCGCCGGTACGACTGGGACCGCATTGCGCAGGCCTATGTTCGCCACATCCACCGACAGCTGGTACATGACGACGCCGTCGCCTGAACCACCCATCGATATTTTGTTGGCCACTTACAATGGGGCCAGGTATTTGCGCCCTCAGATCGAGTCGCTGCTGGCGCAGGACTACGGTGCGTTTCGCATTTTGGCCAGCGATGACGGTTCGACCGACGGCACCCAGGCCATCCTGGACGAGTACGCCCGCCGCTTCCCGGGCCGTTTCGAGCTGACACCGCCGCCTCAGCCCAGGCAAGGGGCGTTGCGCAACTTCGAGCATCTGATGGCGACTTGCTTCGTGCAGGGCCAAGCGCGGTGGTTTGCGTTTGCCGATCAGGACGATGTGTGGCTGCCCAACCGACTCTCCTTGTGCGCTGCCCGCATGCAGGTCTTGGAGTCCGGTGGCGGGGCCGATCTGCCCTGCCTGGTACACACCGATCTGTGTGTGGTCGATGCCGCGCAGCGGATGGTCCATCCATCGCTGGTGCGTTATGAAGGGTTTGATCCAGCGGCGGCGACCCGCGAGTCCATCCTCAGCGTCAACCAGGTCACCGGCTGTACCGTGCTGGGCAATCGGCGACTGCTCGAACTGGCGTTGCCCATGCCTCAGGCAGCCATCATGCATGACTGGTGGTGCGCCGTTGTGGCCGGCAGTGGCCGGCGGGCATTCATCCCGGTGGCCACCGTTCACTACCGCCAACACGGCGCCAATCACATCGGCGCCCGCAACCGCAGTGTGCTTGCACGCGCCCGGCGGGTGCTGTTCGATGGCGTCGGTGTCTGGCAACGGGTGCACCGGTTGGGCGCGCAGACATGGCACCAGGCGCTGGCCCTGCAGCAGCGGTTACGCGAGCGGAGGCTGGAGGACGATTACGTGACAGAGTATCTGCGCTGGCGGGCCGCGCCGCGCTTCGCGCAGTTGGCGGGGTACCGGCGATACTATGCGGGGCCGGAGCTGGACCGGCTCAGCCGTTGGTTTCTGTGGCGCGCTTGGTCGACCGAGCCGACGCCCGCCTCGGACCGATGAATCCTTTTTTGCCTATGAACCATTCGCACGACGTCATCCGCAAACCGCGCCCCAAGCTTGGAGAGCTGCTGCTGGCGCAGGGCAAGCTCTCGCTGCCGGACCTTGAACGGGCGCTGCAGGTGCAAACCTCCATCGGTGGGCGCCTGGGCAAACTGCTCGTGCAGCTCGGCTTGGTGTCGGAGGCCGACGTGTACGCCGCCCTGTCAGCGCAGACCGGCATTCCGCTTGTGCGGACCGAGTCTTTTCCCACGGCCCGCCCCGACTGGGGGCCGTTGAACGCTGCCTTTTTGCTGGCCCACCACGCCCTGCCGCTCGGGGACGTGTGCACCAACGACGACACCACGCCGGTGTTCGTTACCAGCGATCCGCTGGATCCTTTGCTCATCCAGGGTCTGCGCATCGCGCTCGGGCGCAGCCCCGAACTGCGCTGGGGGCTGGAGTCCGAAATTGCCCAGCGCCACCGCGAATGGCTGGAGGCTGACAATCCCCCGGAAGAAGCCGCCTCAGGGGCAGCCTCCGGCGCGTCCGAATTCATTGAACACCTGCGCGATCTGGCTTCCGAGGCTCCCATCATTCGGCGCGTCAACGAAATCATCGACAAGGCCGTGTCCCTGCGTGCGTCCGACATCCACATCGAATCCTACGAGGACAAATCGCTGGTGCGGGCTCGGGTCGATGGGGATTTGATCGTCTACGACGAGATCGACGCCAAGGATGTCGCGGCCGTGGTTTCGCGCATCAAGATCCTGTCGCAGCTCGACATTGCCGAGCGGCGCCTGCCGCAGGATGGTCGCACCAAGCTGCGTCTGCGTGGCAAGGAAATCGATGTGCGCGTCTCCACCGTGCCGACCATGCATGGCGAGTCGGTGGTCATGCGTCTGCTGGAGCGCAACGTCGACATGCTGTCGCTGGACCGACTCAGCTTCCGGCCGAATGTGCTGGCGGCGCTACGGCGCATGCTTGCCACTCCCCATGGCATTTTGCTGGTCACGGGGCCGACTGGCTCGGGCAAGTCCACCACGCTCTACGCCGCCATGCGCGAGCTGCCGGGTGAGTCGCTCAAAATTCTCACCGTCGAGGATCCGGTCGAGTACCGCCTGCACTGGCTCAACCAGGTGCAGGTTCAGCCCCAAATCGGCCTGACTTTTGCCCACGTGCTGCGTTCCTTCCTGCGGCAAGACCCGGACGTCATCATGATCGGCGAAATGCGTGACGGCGAAACCGCCGGCATCGCGGTGCAGGCGGCCCTCACGGGGCACCTCGTTCTGTCCACCCTGCACACCAACAGTGCTGCTGGAGCCGTGGTGCGACTGATGAACATGGGCGTGGAGCCTTATCTCATTTCGGCCACCCTCGTGGGGGTGCTGGCCCAGCGCCTGGTGCGTCGTTTGTGCGACGCGTGCAAGGCGCCGCTGTCGCCGCCGGCCGCCGCCCAGGCCGCTTCGCTGCTCGGCGGGTCGCTGCCTGCGGACACGCCGATCTACACCGCCGTTGGTTGCCCCGCGTGTCGGGGCACCGGCTATCATGGCCGGCTTGCCATCCACGAGCTTATCGACATCGACGAGGCGGGTAAACAGGCCATCCTTGGAAAAAGGGCGGACCTGCAGGGGCAGGACTTCCACCACGTGGGCGGCACCCTGTTGCAGGACGGCGCGGCCAAGGTGCAGGCTGGTCTGACCACCGTTGAAGAAGTGTTGCGCGCCACCCGTCAAGATGACTGAACGCATCCGCTACCGAGGTCTCGATACCCAAGGCCAGCCTTGCGAGGGGGTGGTGCAGGCGCCGACGCTGGAGGCTGCGCGTCTGCGGCTGCTGGGGCAGGGCATCCGCGTCGTCGAGCTGCAGGCGGGGGACGCGCCGGCCGAGTCCGCGCGGCGTCCCCGGCCTTCCTCGATTGGCGCGGCCGAGGTGCTACTGTTCACACGCGAGCTGGCCCAGCTGAAGCGGGCCAATTTGCCGCTCGACAAGGCTCTGGCCATCCTGCGTGATCTGGCGCCCACGGAGCGCCTCAAACGCTTCGTTTCCGAGGTCGCCGACGGCATCCGTGGCGGCAAGACGCTGTACCAGGCGCTGCAGCTGCACGAGTCATCTTTGGGGCAGCAGTACCTGGCGATGATTCGGGCCGGGGAGGTATCGGGCAACTTGCAGCTCGCGCTGACCGATCTGGCCGCGCAACTGGAAGCCGACGCCCGGCAACGGGGACAGCTCATCACAGCACTGACGTACCCGGCCATTCTGCTGGGCGTCTCCGTGCTGTCGGTGTTCTTGCTCCTGCTGTTCGTCGTGCCGCAGTTTCGCAGTCTGTTCGATGCCATGGGCGACGCTCTGCCGCTGACCACCCGCTGGGTGCTGGCGTTGAGCGATGCGGTGCGGTCGCACTGGCAGGTCGGTCTGCTGCTGGCCCTGGCCGTCTTTTTGTTGGTGCGCCAGTGGTATGCCCGTCCATCGGGTCGTCTGGCGGTGGATTGTCTGCTGTTGCGCTTGCCCGTGCTGGGGGACGTTGTGGCGGCTTTGCAGTCGGCCGTGTACTTCCGAACCCTGGGCATGTTGCTGCAGCGGGGGGTGCCGATGCTGGATGCCTTGCGCTATGCGGCCGAGACCTTGACCAACCAGGCCCTCGCGGCGGAGGCTCGACCCCTGGTCGAACATGCCAAGGCCGGACGGCGTCTGTCTGACGGGTTTTTAGGTCGGCGATTGGGTGAACGGGGGGCCGCCTCCCTGATCCGGGTGGCGGAAGAAACGGGCCAGCTTGCCCCCACGCTGGCCCGGCTGGGCGAGCGGTTTGAGGAGGACAGCCGCCGGGTTATGGCACGCCTGCTGTCCATGGTGGAGCCCCTCATCATCATCGCCTTGGGTACCATCGTGGCCTTCATCATCATCGCCATTCTGGGTGGGGTGCTCTCCATCAACGAAGCCATTTGAACGGAAAGGGGTTTTTATGAACGTCGTCCGAGCGCTGCAAGCGTCGGTCTTTCCCGCTGCGCGCGGAGTCGGTCTACGGCCGCAAGCCAGGGGGTTCACGCTAGTTGAGCTGCTGGTCGTGCTGGTCATTCTTACGCTGCTTGCCAGCCTGGTCGGTCCGCGCCTGCTCGACCAACTCGGGGGGGCCAAGGCCAAGACTGCCCGGGTCCAGATCGGCGAGATCGAGCAGGCCCTGGATCTGTACAAGCTCGACGTCGGCCGCTACCCATCCGAGGCCGAGGGGCTGCGCGCGCTCGTGGAGCGGCCGGCCAATGTCGCTGGCTGGAAAGGGCCCTACCTCAAAAAAGGCTTGCCGCTGGACCCATGGAACAACCCCTACCAGTACGCCCCGGTGGGCCGTCATGGCGGGCCGGACATCTACTCGCTTGGCGCCGACGGCAAACCAGGGGGCGACGGCGACGATGCGGACATCTACAACTAATCCTCATGCGACAGCAAGGCTTGACCCTGCTCGAACTGCTGGTCGTTCTGGCCATCGCCGCGTTGGTCGTGACCGTCGTGGGGGTACGGGCCGATGCTTGGATGGAGCGTTCCGCCTACCACCAAGCCGTTCAGGATGTGGCCACGTTGCTTCGAGCCGCAAAAACCGCGGCCTTGCAAGAGGGGCGCGACGTGGTCGTACGCCTGGATGCCGCGGGCCGCATTCTGGTTCTGGGGGATGACGCCCGGGCGCGGGTGACCCTGCCGGCGGATTTGGATGTGCGGGCGGAGCGCGTCGTTGCCGCTACCGAGGGGAAAGCGGGGGACGCCATGATGAGTCCCCTGTTCGTGTTTCGCGCCGATGGGTCCGCGTACGGGGGGCGCCTCGCACTGCTGCGCGGGCAGGCGGGGGTGGCGTTCCGGGTGAATTGGGCGCTGGGCTCGGTTGAACAGATCAGCGTTGCCGGTGCCCCGTCATGAGGTCAGGATGCTTCGTTGGAGTGCGTACCGGCGGCACGGCCGCACGGGTGATGCGCGGCTTCACCTTGTTGGAGGCGTTGGTCGCAATCGCCATCGCCGCCCTGGCGCTCGGTGCCTTGGCCCGTGCTGCGGGGCAGGGCACGCGCACGGCGGCCGAAGTGGCTGACCGGCAGCAGGCCGCCATGGTGGCTCGCGCCGTGTTGTCCATGGGCACGTTTGCCGAGGACTATCTGGCCGCTCCCGAAGGCGAGTCTCCGCCCTGGGCCTGGCGCGTTCGGGTCACGCCGCAGCCCGTCGTCCTTGCCGATGCAGCTCATGCCCAACCGGACCAAACCTTGCTGGCAGCCCGTCTGACGGTCGAGGTGTTTCGCCCGGGCGACGGGGGCGCCGAGCCCGTGTGGGTCCTGTCGGCCTGGAAGCCGTACCGCAGCGCGCCATGACCCACAGTCCGCGCCGCCGATCAGCCGGCTTTACTTTGCTGGAGTTGCTCATCGCTCTGGCCATCACCGCCTCGACCGTGGCGCTGGTGTTTGCCACCTATGGCGTGATCGGACGCACCGAGCAGCGTGCCCAAGACATCATCGCCCGCACCGAGCACATCCAGGCGGTCCACAACTGGTTGCAGCGCAAGTTGGAGGGCGCGCGCCTTATCAGCCGCTTGGAAGCCGGGGCTGTTGTCCTGTTTTTCAACGGAAACCCTGCCGGCGCCCTTTGGGTGGCCCCATTGCCGGAGCGGGGGCCGGGCGGAGGGCTGCACGTCATCCGCGTCGCGCTTGACCGCCACGCCGACGGCACCGTGGACTGGGTGGCCGAGGCGCTGCCCTACGACGGGGCCTTGATGCAACTGGATTGGACCCGCGCCATCCGCACCCCGCTCGCGCAGGGTCTGCGCACACTGCAATGGCACTACCTGGACGGGCAAACTGGCCGTTGGGTGCAGGACTGGCCTTCCCATCGCGCCTATTATCCATCGCGCATCCGCATCGAGGTGGCGGACGTTCAGGGGCCTTGGCCTCCGCTGGTCTTTGCGTTGGCGAGGGCGCGATGAGCAGGTGCTGGCAGCGCGGTGCCGCCCTCATGGTAGTGTTGTGGCTGGTGGCGGGGCTTGCCCTCGTCGTGGCGGCCAGCGCCCACTCGGTCAGCGGTCATGTCCGTCTGGTTGCTTTGGAGCTGGAGCGCCTGCGGGCCGAGGCGGTACTGGATGGTGCCCTTGCAATCGTGGCTCAGCGCTTGCGCCAGGCGCCCGACGGTGGATCGGCTTACCGCGTCTATCGCCTCACGCTGGGGTCAGACGTTGTCGACATCGAGGTCACCCCGGCCAAGGGGTTGGTCGATGTGGCGGTGGCCAGTGACGAGGTTTTGCAAGCACTGCTGCGCGACGTTGGCGGATTGTCGGCCGGGGAGGCCCTGGTGATCGCGTCGCGAATTCGCGATTGGATCGACCCGGACGATCAGCCGGGCGGCATCGGTGGGGCGGAAGCAGCGCAGTATCGTGCCGCGGGATGGCCTTTCCTGCCCCGTAATGCGGCGATGGAAGACGACGCCGAGCTGTTGGGGGTCATGGGGGTCACCCCCGATCTGTATGAGAAAATCCAGCCGTTTTTGGGCGTCAACGGTGGACAACGGATCGACATCGCGGCTGCTCCTCCAGCATTGATCGATCGGCTGACGGGCAAGCCAGGTTTGGGCGCTCGCCTGCGAGCCTTACCTGCCGAGCGCCAAAATGCAGAGTTCGCCGCCTACACGGCATCCCCGCTGTTCGAGCATCGACCGGGCGCGGCCGACCCCGCAGTGCGCTTGCGCGCCCAATGGACAGGGTCGCAGGGGCGCCGCTGGCAAAGGCTGGTTTGGATTGATCGCGCTGAGCGCCCGGACACGTTGACGCCCTGGACGACTTTGAGGGTCGAGCCCACACGCCGCACCCGCGACTCGGAGCAAGATATCAACCCATGAAAAAGACGGCTGCGCAAAACCGCCTCGCTCAGGGCCTCGATCGTATTGCGTGGGGGCTGTTGGACCTTCGCGATCATCTGGTCGCGCGCGGCTGGTGGCCGGCCTCCCGCATCGTGGCCGGCGACGGTGCGGGTGCGCGATGGGTGGTGCGCGGCACGCGCGTCCATCCCTTGGGGTCGAGCGGCAAGGTTCGTGCTGCCGCCGTGGCGGGGGACCGCTGCTTGTGGGGTCAGCTCACGCTGCCAGTGATGGCCCGCGGGGCTTTGCCCTCGGCGGTGAACGAGGCGCTCTACAGCCAGTCCCCCTTGCCGCCTGACCAGATGCTGTGCGCTTGGCGTGCAGAGCCGGCTGCCGACGGGGCTTGGCGGGTGCAGTGGGCCTTGGTTCCTCGCGATGCCGTGGTGGCCTTGCGGCAAAACCTGAGACTTGGGGAGTCCGCCCCGACATACCTGTTGCATCCGCACCAAGGCGCGTGGGCGGTGCGTGATGCAGCCTTCGCGCGGCAACGGCGTCGGCAGGCGTGGTGGGATGCGGCCGCGCTGTTTGCCTTAGGCATGGCTGTGGCCAGTGCCGCCGCCCTTGCGGGGATGCCTGCCGCCTTGCAGCGTCAGGGCGTCGTTGGCGCGATGCAGCAGTTGCAGACCCTGGAGCCCCAGGCTGCGCCCATCCGCCAACAACTCGATGTCCTACGCTCCCAGGCCCGCATCGTCGAGGACATCCGCGCGGGTCATGACGCGGCCGTGCCCGCGGCCTCCATCATCGAGGCCCTGGCCGCTGCGCTGCCCGACGACACCGTGCTGGACCGCATCGACATCCTCGGCCGCGACATTCGCATCAGCGGACTGACCCCCAACGCCACCGATCTGCTGTCCCGCGTGGCGGGGCACGGGGCCTTTGCCGATGCCAAGGCCCCTAACGCAGCCGTGCGTGATTCGGGCAGCAACAAGGAGCGCTTTACCTTCGAGCTGCGCTGGAAAGGGGGAGGGGTCTCATGAATCCTTGGACCCGCCGTGCCGTGGCCGTGCCCGCGGTGTTGCTGCTTGCGATCGCTGCCGCGGTGGCCGGGGCGGCCACGTGGCTGTTGCAGCGCTATCAAACGGGCTTGCGAATCCTGGAGCCCCGCATCGAGCGCCTGGCTGGCGTGGTCGAGGTTGGGGGCGACATCCAGGCCCGACTGGAGCAGGCCAAGCAGCAGGTCGGCCCGTGGCTTCACCCCGCCGGCCCCAACGTATCGACCGAGGTGCAACAGCGCCTGCGCGCGCTGATCGACGGTGCCGGCCTCACTTCGGTGGCGCTGCAGGCTGCCGAGCCCGACGCCAGCGGTGCCATTACGCGCGTGCGCATCAGCGCCACCCTCACGGGGCCCTGGCCCGCGGCGGTGCGCTTGTTGCAAACCCTGCAAGAGCAACGTCCCGCGTTCTGGGTGCAGTCCCTTAGCGTGCTGCGCGAGGGGCGGGACGCCCCCACCGAACCCCAGACCGTGCGCCTGACGCTGCAGATCGATGCCCCCGTGGCGCGGGAGGCCGCGCCATGAAGTTCTGGCTTGCTGTCTTTTCGCTCGTGGCGGCCTGTGCCGGTACCGCCCTCTGGTGGTGGGATCGGGATCATGATCTGTGGCGACCGCCTGCACCTAATCGGCCTGAGGTGCCGACCGTCCAACCGCTGCCGATCCCGGAATCCGTGCCTGTCGCTGCCGCCATCGAACGCCCCCTGCTGTGGTCGTCTCGCCGTCCGCCCCGGGCCCGCACGCAGGAGGACCGTCTGGTCGACGAACTCAACCAGTCCCGCCTGTTGGCCGTGCTGCAAAGTGGCGAGCAGCGCATCGCGCTGTTGCGCGCGCCCGATGGCCGCCTCGTCAAATACGGCAGCCAGAGCCGGCCCTGGCGGCTCGAATCGTTCGACGGCCGCCAGGCCAGCTTCGTGACCGAGGATGGGCAGCGCGCCAGCCGTCCGCTCGAACCCACTCGCGGTCGCTGACGACCCTGGCTTTTGTCCCTGACACTTTCCCCGGACGACACCATGACCTCACGTCTGACCGCCCTGTTTCTGGCCCTGGTAATGGCGGGCTGCGCAACAGCACCCCGCGACGCGCTAACCGTCACCACGCGCCCTGTCGATTCCGATGGGCGGGTTGATGCCGCTGCCGCCGCGGCGCAATCCCCGTCCACCGCACCACAAACCACAGGCACCCCAACGGAGACCCCGTCCGCGGCGTCAACCTCGGCGCCCACCGCGGCACGGACCAAGCGCCAGCCGACCGCGCAGGTCTTCCCGGGCACCGACCGTGTGGTCAAGGCCGATGTGGCCCCCCGAGCCGATCCAGTGCTTGCCCGCGGCGACCTGGTGTCCCTCAATTTCGAAGGAGCGCCCATCGGTCAGCTCGCACAGGCTTTGCTGGGCGACCTGCTGCAGCTCAACTACACCGTCGATGCGGGCGGCGACATCCCCATCAGCCTGCGCACCCACCAGCCCATCGCGCGCCAGCAGGTGCTGGACGTGCTGGATGCGGCCCTTCTACCCCACGATCTGGCCGTGGTGCGGGACCCGGCTGGCGTCTACCATGTCACCAAGCGTAGCACCACACCGGGTGCGCGCCCGGTGGTTGGGGCGGCGCGCCTGCGGGAGCTGCCCGGCGCGGGCATCGTCATCGCGCCACTCAACCACATTGGCGCGGCCGAGATGGCCAAGATCTTGGCTCCTGTGGCCCCGCGCGAGGCCTTGGTCCATGTGGATACGCTGCGCAACCTGCTGGTCCTGCAAGGCAGCAAGGCTCAACTCACCGGCTGGCTGGAGCTGGTGGATGCGTTCGACGTCGACTGGATGTCCGGCATGTCACTGGGCGTCTTCGTGCTGGAGTACGCCAACGTCAACGAGGTGCGCGACGCCATGCATTTGCTGCTGGGGTCTGACCGTGCGGCAGAAATCATTGGGCAGGCCAGCGTGGATGGGGCTTCCTCGGGCGGGATCCCCGCAGCGGCCACAGCAGCCGTGGGAGGCGCCTCCGCGGCGGGGCGTTCAGGCGCCGTGAATCCCTTGGCCGGTCTGGTGCGCGTGCTGCCGATCGAGCGCTTGAACGCCCTGGTCGTGGTCACCCCGCGCCAGCACATCCTGACCCAGGTCGAAACCTGGATTCGCCGCCTGGACCGCCCCACCGAGGCCCACGAAGCCGCGCTGTTTGTCTACCCTGTGCAACACGGCTCGGCGGTCGATCTGGCCGACATGCTCAATGGCTTGTTCGGCAGTGATGGCGCGCGCGGGCCCGGCGTGGCGGGTGGCAACGCCCCCACGCAACTCGCGCGGGGTACGGGAACGACCGTGGCAACGACCGGGTCCACCCCCACCCCGCGCACCGGTACGGGTGGCACCGCCAGCGGCGGCGCTCCCACGGCCCCTTCCCTCTCACAGCCGATGGTCGCCACCGGCAACGCCGCCACCCCGCTCACCACGACCGCCCGGCTGGAGGGCAACATCCGCGTCGTCGCGGACGAAAAGCGCAACGCCCTGCTCATCCGCGCGCCGCGCCTCGAGTATCGTCGCATCGAGCAGGCCCTGCGCGAGCTGGACAAAGCCCCCTCCCAAGTGCTCATCGAAGCCAGCATCGTCGAGGTCAGTCTGACCGGCAACCTGCAATACGGCGTGGAGTGGTTCCTGCAAAACAGCCTCAGCCGCGAGCGTGAGGGCCAAGCGCTGCTCAACCTGCGGCAAAGCGGCGCCATTGGACCGCGCCAGCCTGGTTTCTCGTACACCATCCTCAATCGCACCGGGGCCATCCGCGCCACGCTCAACGCCCTGGCCGACAACTCCATGCTGCGCGTGCTGTCCAACCCGTCGGTCCTGGTGCAGGACAACCACAACGCCACCATCCAGATCGGGCGCCAGCAGCCCATCAAGACCGCCACCACCGTGGCCAGCAACAACCTGGTGACTGAATCCATCAGCTACAAGGACACCGGGGTCATGCTGTCCGTCACGCCTTCGGTTAATGCCGGCGGCACCGTCACCATGGACATCGTCCAGCAAGTCACGGACGTGGGGGAGATCGACGCGGCCACCGGTCAGCGCAACTTTCTTACACGCCAGATCCGAAGCCGCGTCGCCGTGCGTTCTGGCGAGACAGTCGTGCTCGGCGGTCTCATTCGCGACAACGAGACCGACGGCAGCTCTGGCCTGCCAGGCCTGTCGCAGATCCCCGTTCTGGGGGCACTGTTTGGCACCCAGACCAAACAGCGCGACCGCACCGAACTGCTCGTGCTGCTCACTCCCCGTGCCTTAGAGGATGACGATGCCCTGCGCGCCGCCAGCACCGAGCTGCGCGAGCGCATGCGCTCGCTGTCGCTGCAGTTACCCGTGGGTGACCCGCCCGCGCTGCCCAAGGCCCGTACCGCGAATGAACCCATGCTGCGGTGAACCTATTCCTATGACCCGAATCCATCCTCGCGCCATGTCAAAGTCGAAGCCATCCCTCCGGTCCCGCCCTCCGTCCACGCTCGCTGCCATCACCGGTCACCGGCGACGGGCGCTAGCCTGTCTGTTCGCACCGGCGCTGGCAACCCTCCTGTGGGGTTGCGCAACCACGGCGGCAACAACGACGCCCGAGGATGAGCGCACCGTTTTGCTCGAGCGCGCGCGCGCGTACTGGGCTGCCACAAAAGCCAACGATCTGGTGACCACATGGTCCTACGAAGACATCTCGCTCGATCCGCGCTGGACCTTGCAGGGCTACCTCAAACGCGGGGGTATCCAGTACGACGCGGTGGAGGTCAAGGGAGTGCGCAGCCTGGAGGGAGACACTGCCTTGGTGGATGTCGAGGTTCGCTTCAGCCTGCCGCAGATGCGCCTGCGCAACCAGCTGACGGTCATCCAAGATCGCTGGCGCCGCATCGATGGGCGGTGGTACCATGTGCTGGGTCGCAACTCGCTGTTCGACGACAAGCGTTGAGTCCAGGTGTTGTGTCCGTGCAACGGGGGGGCGGGGTCGAGCGTGTGTGGTGTCTTCAGCCTTGAGACAGACGGCCGTTTCCCTGTATGATTAGAGCAGCCCAGTCGGAACCGACGGTTGGGTTAGGAATCCCGCAAGGGTTGCGATGCTTCCTTGTCATCAACCAAAGGACTTGTAAGATGAAAAAACTCGCCATTGCTGCAGCCGCCGCTGCCGCCGTGACCGCCGGTGTGGCGCACGCCTACACGATGGGCACCTTCTCCAACGGCTTCGTGGTGCCCAACGTCATTCATGACGGCGGTAACACGTCGACGGCCGTTGGTGTGATCTCGACGGAGGCGACAGCTGTTTATTGGACGTTCTTCGATCAAAATTCCAACCACATCACCGATGGCTGCTTCACGATGACGGCCAACGATTATGAGCCGTTCGTGTGGTTGAATCACTCGGGCGTCGGCTTGGCGAACAAGCGCGGGTACCTGGTGTTTGCCGCAGGCGTGAGCGCCAGCTGCACTGGCACGCCCAACATCCGTCCCGCAACGGCCCAGACCTTGGCTGGTCACGCGTTTGAATACGATTTGCGTGCCAAGGACGTCGCCTACGTTCCGGTGATTGACGGCCCGCTGGGCATCACCTCGGGTGCCGATCTGACCACGCTGGGGCCTAACAGCTTGACTACAGTGGCCGGTGCGGCCCCGGTGGGTCATACGCTGTACATGCGTTACTACATCGATGGTGCTGCCGGCGGTGACGACACTCGCATTGTCGTGTGGTCGACTGGCGACCAGAGCGGCAGCCACACCGTCAACATTTACGACGACAAGCAAAACCGCAAGTCGGTAAACTTTGACCTGAAGTTCAGCGAGCTGGATTGGTTTGACCCCGAAACCATTGCTGGTCGGCCGGCTGGCTTCAAGGATGGCTTCATCGTTTGGAATACCGGTAGCGCTAGTCCCAAGCTTTCTGGGTCGGTGTTTAGCTACAGTGTGGTCAGCGTCCCGGCGTTTGGCGCGGTCCAGACCATCCTGAACCCGCACCGTTAATCCGATTGCAGGGATATTTTGACCCGCTTGAAAAGGCGCCATCCCGGCGCCTTTTTTTGTCATAAACAACGGGTTGGAAAAGCATGTCTGGTATTCATTCATTTCGTTTTTTTGATACCCGATGGATTCGAATTGGTATCCTTTTGATAGTTGCTGGCGTACAGTCGGCTTGTCAGACGGCGGATGTTGTTGGCAAGGGCATCAGTTTGGGTGAAAAAAAAGAAAATAATTCCCAGTCGACAATCTCTATTCCTTCACCCGAGGTATGGGGGGGTGAGGCTCGGTGTGATTCTGGGGTATGCCGCTGGGTTGCCGTCGAGCACGAAACCAGCCAGGTGGTGCTTTATGCCCTGGAGGGAAAGCGATGGCGTCTGCTTGATCGGCGCTCTGTGGCATATCATCCTGACAGTGCTAAATGGATTGATCATACCCATGTCGTGGCGGCGGTCGAAAAATCCAGATCCCTGGACATCTTTTCGGTATCATCAGATGGCAAGTTAAGTCCTCAAGCACAGATTGATGTGGGCTTCGAGCCGCGCGACGTGTTCGTTCTGCCCGCGCGGGATGGGGGCTGGCTGTTGTTGGCCACCCCTTACCGTGGACAACAGGTAGCCTGGGTCTATTGGCACCCCACCCAAGCCACCCGAAAAGCGGCACAGACCTGGTGTGCCACTCCGTGGCACGTAACACGGGTACCGCGGGGGCCTCAGGGAAACGGGCCAGGGCTGATCGCAGGCTGTATGGATGACAATCAACTGGTTTATGTGCCACAGCCGCATACGTTCGAAGAAGCTGCCGCTTCCCAAGTTACATCCATGCGCAGGTTTGATCATGTTCCACGGCGGATTGGGGTGACGCCCTCGGGACGCTACTGGTATGTTGCGCTGGAACTCGGGGGGTTGGTCGCCCGTTATGACGTTACTGCCAATGCATGGCAGCCTTTGCCGTTTACGGTCTTTGGTGCCGTTGGCGTCGCCGCCTATGACGATGATACGGTCGCTTGGGGCGAAAATAATCGGATTTTACTGATGCGCTATGATAAAGACGGTAAGGTGGTGGCTCAGCGCAGTTTCCAAGTTTCTGGGTTGCCCACTGAGCTGCAGTGGATCGATCTTGATCAAGACGGGGTTCAGGACTTGATTTCGATGAATTCGACGGGGCCTGCGTCGAATATTTTGTATGGTCCGTTGTTGCCATAATTCTGTCCAGTGACGTTTCGGGTTGAAGGCAAAATGGGTTTGCAACTGGTGCACCTGGTTGTGTTGATTGGGATGTTGTTATCGGTCGGCGCAAACACAGTTCTCGCGGCCACGATTACGCCCCCGGCGCTGAGTCAAGACGGAGAGAATCTCGTCATGATTCGTTTAGCGGGTGGGGAAGAAATTCGTGTCTCAGATATAAGAAAGTATGCGCAGCGACGCACGGATTTAAAAGCCTTGCTGAACACCCCAACAGGCTGGTCGTCATTGGTTGAAGAAATCGCGATGACTCGCGCATTGGTGCTGGAGGGTGAGCGTCGCCAGGAAAAACGTTCCGGTGATATCGACCCCAATATCGACCCACGGTTTGATGATATCTATGCACTGGCTGTCTACCGAAAAATAGCTGGTGAATGCAAAGCCCCGGTCGGTGACGCGGAGGCGCGTCAGTATTACGACGCGAATCCCCAGGCGTTCAAGATCCCTGCCCAGGCTCGGATTGAGCGCGTTATCCTGCCCAAAGCTTTGATGCTGGACAAGTTTCCAGCCGAGCAGTGGTTGGGCCTGCAGGCGCGGGCGGTGGCGATGTCCAGTGCACGCTTTGAAGCATTGATTCAGCGGGCCACCGAGGCCGCCCCGGATTTGCGTCAAGGCGACCTAGGCTGGATCAGTTTGGAAGGGGCAGAGGCCCAGCCGGTGCTCGGAGCCATTCAAAACGCTGGCAAAGGCGGGCTGGTCGGTCCGCTCGGCGAGGGAGACTATGTTTACCTGCTACATGTAAAAGACTGGCGGGATGCCCAGTTGCTGCCCTGGGAGTTCGTCAAGCACCAAGTTCCGACACGCGCGGTACAGTACTGTCGGGAAACCCAGCGTGAGCGCGTCAAGACCGAGCTGTTCAAACGGTATGAGGTTCAGATCGACGGCAAGGCCTTGCGTGCCGTGGGGGCGACGGGAAATTGACGGGCTGGATAACGTGGTGGCCTAGTGTCTCCTAGCTTAAGCATACCCTAAGCCACGAGGCGCTGGCTTAGCGGGTGGCGCAAACCGAGCGGACGTTGGCGCGCCGGGCGCCACAGCCCCAAGCCAACGCGCGGCTGTTTTGAGGTAGGTCAAGGAGCTGGGGCTGCCGCTGTTGGCCGCCGCGGACTTGGGCCTGGGCCCATGCCATCTGCAGCATTGGCTGGATGAGCCGCGCGGCACTGCCTGGGCTTTCGGCTCGATGCGGTCGACACCTGCGTCAGCCGCGTGCAGCGTGTATTCATCGACAACCCGGCTTCCGTTCGGCAGGCAAAATTGGCCCGCAACCCGGGGATCGTGCTGCCGCCGGATGGCGTCATGCTGGGACGGGAGCACCTCCGGGCGGCTCACAGGCGCTCACCGCGGTGGGGTTTGCGGCACTCAAGCCGTATGTCCCGGGGTTGGCGCAGCGGTTGGTGGTCCACCCCAAGCCGGACGAGATTCGGCTGGTGGCGGTCTTGGCGCGAACCAAAGACTTTGGCCGTGACAATGGGTTGGCGTTGTCGTTCCTGCCAGTTCGCTGGTGCGATGGGTCTTGTCCGTGACGACTCAAGCGTCGTTTGACAGGGGCGCCGTGGCTGTTCACCAGGTACGCCCGCTTTCCGACAGAGATGGTGGCTCTGGCTGCGCGCTATTCGCACCCGATGGCGGTGCTCAAAGGCAGGGGATAAGGGTGCACCATCGTGACCGAATGGGGTGGCATCCGGGACGGACCTTGATGGTGACGCTGCCGTACCGGGCGGCGCGCACCGGTGTAGGCGGGTGCCTTGCCCGGGGTGGAGCCATCGACCGCATGGTTGAAGCCGATGCTGGCGAACTGGTCGGCGGATGCCCACGTGGTGCGCGACCCCTGAATATGGCTGTGCGGTCGCCAGTGACGGCAGTCGCCTCGGCATCAAGGCCGCAGGGCAAGCGGTTGCGCCAACCGTTTGATGGCCGCGGCCAGCAGGTTTTGGCGCCACATTTTTGCCCACGAGGTGGCGGGTTTACGCGCGACCAGCACCGAGTCGTGCCAGATGTCACCCCCTTCGCCGCCCGTGCCGGACCAGTCGGTCTCGGCTTGCAGAACCTCCAGCCCAGCAAAGCGGGCCATGGCATGCAAACCGTCCGGGTAAAAGCGCCAACAGTCCACGGGATAGCGGTGCTCTGGTCCAGCGGAAGGCACGATCAGGCAGCAGATGCCTCCCGGGCGCAGCACGCGGGCAATCTCCAGTGCGCTGATCCAGAAGTATTCGATGTGCTCAAACGCTTGTCCGGACACCACCACGTCGGCGCTGCGACTGGCCAATTCTTGCCAGTCGTAGGGGTTTCTCAGCACGATGTCCACATTCCGCCCGGCAGCCATGTCAACCCCGACGTATTCCCATGCCCCCTGAGCGAACAGGGGGCGGTAACTGCCGTTGACGTCCTGGCTGCCGATGTCGATGACGCGCAGTCGCTCGCCAAGGCGCGCGGCCAGATAGGTGTCGCGAAACGCCTGCATGCGGCGGTATGAGCTCTCGTGCATGGCGAAGTATCATATAGGGTTTTTTGGGTGGCCCGGGCGCGTCTTCAGAGAGCAGAAGAGCGGGCCTGGTGCCTGGTAGGCCTATAACGAGACCTGTGGATGCATCTGCGTGATATCCGTCATCGTTGGCTGGTCGCGAGTCTGTTGCGGCGTCGTCTGGCGGAGCGCTACCGCGGCAGCGCCTTGGGCGTCGCGTGGGCGGTGTTGTTGCCGCTAGGGATGTTGGTGGTCTACACGTTTTTTTTCCGCCATCTGCTGGGCCTGCGCTGGCCGGGTGATCCTGGGGCGGGTGATCTGGACGTAGCTTTGCGGATTTTTGTGGGGTTGACGTTTGTCAGTTTTGCGGGTGAAGTGCTCACCGGGGCCACTAGGCTGGTGCTCGAGCAGCCTGCATATGTCAAGAAAATGCAGTTTCCCCTGCCGGTACTGGCCTATGTGCATGTGGGTGCGGCGTTTGTGCAGGCCATGTTAGCGCTAGGGGTGGCCGCCGCCGTGGCCTGGATGGGGGGTGTCGGTCGACCGTGGGGGTTGCCGCTGACCATCGTGTACGTCGTGCCACTGCTGCTGTGGGCGTTGGCCCTGTCGTGGGCCCTGGCAGCGCTGGGGGTCTTTCTGCGCGACTTGCAACACGCCATGCCGCCGCTGATCACGGTCTTGCTGTTTTTGTCCCCGGTGTTCTACGCCGTAGCCAGCTTGCCGCCGCAGTGGCAAGCCCTGATGGCGGCCAATCCGCTCAGTTTGCCGATCGAGGGTGTGCGTGCCGTTTTGCTGGGCGGCGCTCTTCCCCAGGGAGCCGTGTGGCTGGGGCAACTGGCGGCTGCGGTTGTCGCGGTCTTTGTCGCTCGCTGGCTATTCGAGCGGTTGCAACCGGGGTTTGCCGATGCGCTCTGACCTTGGGTTGGAGCCGGGCGAGATCCGTCTGGCCGGCATTGGCAAGGCCTACGCCGAGCGCGTAAGCCCGCTGCAGGCACTGGCCGAAGCGTTGACCCGTCGCTCGAGCCGTCCCCGGCGCTGGGTGCTGCAGGACGTCGACTTGGCGCTGCCACGCGGTGGCAGCCTCGGGGTGATCGGCGCCAATGGCGCGGGCAAATCCACCCTTCTGCAAATCATGGCCGGTACCCTGCAGCCCAGCGTAGGGGCGCGGGCTTGTGCTGGACGCATCGGAGCCTTGTTGGAGCTGGGCGCCGGCTTTAATCCCGAGTTCACCGGCGAGGAAAATGCCCGACTGGCCTGCGTGGTGATGGGCATGTCTCCGCGCGAAGCCGAGGCGATGTTGCCACGCATCGAGGCGTTTGCCGAAATCGGCCCGGCATGGACCCGCCCGGTCAAAACCTACTCCTCCGGCATGTTCGTGCGTCTGGCGTTCGCTGTATCGACCGCGGCAGAGCCAGACATTCTGATCGTCGATGAGGCGCTGTCGGTGGGTGATGCCGCATTTGCGCGCAAGAGTTTTGATCGCATCATGGCGCTGCGCGAGCGCGGGGTGACCCTGGTTTTTTGCACCCATGCGCTCTACCAGGTCGAAATGCTGTGCGAGCAGGCGATCTGGATCGATCAGGGTCGTATCGTGGCCCGCGGTGGCGCCGCCGACGTGGTGGCCCGCTACAACGATCACCTGAAGTCGCAGGAACGCGCAGCGCGCGCCCAGGACGCAGCTGCAGGCAGCGGCCAGACTCGGGTGCTGGGTGCGGCCGATCGCCTGGCGCGGGTGCAGGGCGTGGAACTACTGGTCAATGGTGTTGCCTGTGCGCCGCACAGCACGCCGGAACTGCGCAGCGGGGCCGATGAACTGGGCGTGCAGGTGCATGTTCGCCACGATATCGCGGTAGCTCCGCCGACGGTGGCGGTGCTGATCAGCGATGCCACAGGCATGCATGTGACGAGCTGCACCTCGTTTCACGATGGGGTGCAGTGGCGAGCTGAACAGGGGGCGTTGACGGCGTGCGTCTACCTGCCAGCGTTGCCGCTGATGCGTGGGGAATTTACGGTGGACATCTTCTTGATGTGCGAGCGGGCCGTCCACGTCTATGAACACGTCGTTCATGCCGCGCGGTTTTCGGTGAAGGCCGCGGGCCCCGAGCCCGGTATCGTGCGGCTGCCACACCGCTGGGAACAGCGATGACAGGTTGGGCTGCCGATCCTCTGTGGTGGCGCTACCGGGTGGGCAACCCCGCCCTGGCGGTTTTGCCACGGGCGTGGCAATATCGTTGTGCGGAATGGTGGGGCCGCTGGCGCGCGCACCGCTCAGCTGAGGCGGATGCCATCCGGCAAGGTGCCGTTGCCCTGTTGGGGGCTGCAAGCAGTGCCGACCGCGACGCGGCCATCGTTCGACGCTACCTCGGGCTGCAGTCCCGTATTCGGCTCGACGATCACCGTATGGCCCACGCGGCCGTGCCGGCCGTTGTGGCGCAGGTCGAAGTGCGGGATTCCGCCGTCATCACGCGCAAGCTTGCGCAAGGGCGCGGCCTCATCATTCTGACTGCGCACTACGGCCGCTTGGGGATGATCGGGCCGGCCTTGCGCCAGCTTGGGATAGTTAGCGCGTTTTTGTCGGCGACGGTGGACCAGCGCGCCACCGCTTTGTCCCCCACGCAGCGTCGGGTGGGTTATCGCAATGGCCTGAGTTTGCAGCGCTTTGCGGGGGGGCAGTGGATCATGGCGGACGACCCCGCCACGCGTTTGCGTGCGGTGCTGCGCCGTGGTGAGCCGTTGATCGTCGTCATCGATGCGTTTTCGTCCCGCAGTCCCCAGCGCCATGAATTCCGCTTCGGGCCGGGAACCCTGTCGATTCCCACTGGGATCGTGCGCTTGGCGCAGGCTACGGGCGCTCCGATGGCGCTGGCATTGCTGCACGATCTGGGCGACGAGCGGGTGACGATGCGATGCTGGGATCTGGCGCAGCCCCCGCAGCAGGCGGTTCAACAGGCGTTTGATGCGTTGGCGCGGGCGGTGTGGGCCGAACCTTGGCAGTGGTGGTTGCTGCCGCATGTGCCCGCCTTGTGGCGTCCATTAAGCACCGATCCCGCAACCCCCTAACCCCGACACAGGAGACACGCAACGTGACCGCAGCCGTCAAGCCTGGAGAATCGCTCAAGTACCACGTGGACCATGACAACGTGGCGCCAGAGTCGGTGCTGGGCCAGATTCTGTCACTGATACGACCGGGCGCCCGCGTGTTGGAGCTGGGTTGCGCCACGGGCAGCATGACCCGGATTCTGCAAAGCCGCCATGGCTGCTGCGTCGACGCTGTCGAACTCGATGCCGTAGCGGCCGAGGTGGCGCGGCCGTATTGTGAACGGCTGCTTGTTGAGGATCTGGAGACAGTGGCGTGGGACGCCCCATTTTTTGCAGGCCAGACCTACGACCATGTGCTGATTGCCGACGTGCTGGAGCATTTGCGCGACCCGGGCCGTGTCCTGCGAGGGGTGCGGAGGCTGCTGCGCAAAGGGGGCAGCATCGTTGTTTCCACCCCCAACATTGGTTTTGCAGGGCTGCAGGCCGCATTGCAGATCGGTTGGTTTCCTTACGGCCCGACGGGATTGTTGGACCGGGGCCACGTGCATTTTTTTACGCGCTTCGAGCTGGAGGCGCTCATGCTGAGCTGCGGCGTGGTACCCGTCGAGCGACGTGCGGTGCATTGGGGGCCGGGCGACTCGGAGTTTGGCCGATACTGGCGGCAACTCACGCCGCAAGATCGCGAGCATCTGCTCGCCGCTACCGATGCGGCGGTGTACCAATGGGTCGTTGCGGCTGAATTGCCCTCGGACGACGCGTGGCGCCGGTGCGTGTTATTCGGCGGCAACGATGAGAGGCGGGAGCGCCAATTTGCCCGGCTGTCCGAACAGGTCAGCTCCATGCAAGCCGCGCTCGATGACGCGGAGCGCCGCTTGTGCGCGGCGCTGGAACGTGCTCATGCGGACGCATGTCGTTTGCGCGAATTGGAGCGTGAACTGCAAACACTGCGCGAGCAGCGCGATCGCGCCCATACTGATTTGCAGCGCATCCTGTCCTCGCGTAGTTGGCGCATCACGGCCCCGATGCGCCGTGGTCGACAGGTGGCGTCGGCCATGCGCGTCAACGGGCTTCGGCTTCTCGCGTCGATTCGCTCACGCGGTCTGCGCCTCACATTGCGCCGAGTGGCCCAGCGTATGATGGGCCACCCCTTGCTGCCCGTGCCACCACAGGGGGGCACGGCGTCTGAATTGCTGACAGGCGACTGGGGGGCATATCGTGCATGGTTGACTGCTTATGAGGCTCTACCTACCGATGGGGGCGAGCGTGCTGCGCAAATGCTGCGGCAACCTGGGCCGTGGCCGAGTATCGGTGTGGTGGTGCCGGTGTTTAATCCCCGCTTGGACTGGCTGGATGCGGCGATTGAGTCGGTGCGGCGGCAGTGGTATCCCCATTGGCAACTCTATTTGGTGGATGACTGCAGCACCCATCAGCGCGTGGAGCTCACGGCGCGACTAGAGCGCTGGCGCAAGGACGACGCTCGCATCCATGTCGTTTGGCGCGAGTCCAACGGCCACATTTCGGCGGCGACCAACGATGGGGTGGCTTTGTCCGGCGACGAGTGGATCACCTTTTTGGATCAGGACGATCTGCTGCCACCGCATGCGCTGTGGTGTGTCGCGACAGCCATTCGGCAGCGGCCGCATGCGCGGATCGTGTACTCGGACGAAGACAAGATCGATGCGCAAGGGCAGCGGTGCGAGCCGCATTTCAAACCCGATTGGAATCCCGACCTGCTGCTGTCGTACAACTACCTGTGTCACTTGGTCGCATACCGCCGCGAGGACGTGGTTGCCGTTGGAGGGCTTCGAAGCGGCTTTGAGGGGGCGCAGGACTACGATTTGGCGCTGCGGGTCGTGGAACGTTGCGCCCCACATCAAATTGTTCACATTCCACGGGTTTTATACCACTGGCGCGTGCACGACCGCAGCACCGCACGGGACGTGGGCGCCAAGCCTTACGCCTTGGAGGCGGGTCGCCGCGCCCTCCAGGAAGCGATGCAGCGTCGGCGGGTGTCAGCGACCGTCACGATCGAACAAAACCGGGCTTATCGGGTTCGTTACCGCATCGAGGGACCGCAGCCGCACGTCACTATGGTTGTGCCTACCCGTAATGGGGGGCGCTTGTTGCAGACCTGCATCGACAGCGTCATCGGGCGCACCGATTACGCCCCATACGACATCGTCATCATTGACAACGGGTCGGACCAACCGCAAACCCTGCGCTTGCTGCAGGACTATGCGCGACATCCGCTGTGCACCGTCGTGCGGGATCCGCGGCCGTTCAACTATGCGGCGCTGCACAATGCGATCGTGCCCAGTGTTCAAGGGGAATACGTTGTCTTGCTCAACGACGACATCGAGGTCAAGGATGCCGATTGGTTGCGCGAGATGGTGTCCGTGGCACTGCAGCCTGGGGTTGGTATTGTTGGGGCGCGTTTGCTGTACCCGAACAACACGCTGCAGCATGGGGGTGTTTTGTTGGTGGGTGGGGTAGCTGGCCATGCCCACAAGCGTTTGCCAGCGGACCACTGGGGTTACATGATGCGTGCCCGGGTGCGCCAAACCCTGTCTGCCGTCACGGCGGCCTGCCTCCTTGTGCCGAAGGCAGTGTACCAACAAGTGGGCGGGATGGACGAGCAGCTGGCCGTCGCCTTCAACGACGTGGCTTTTTGTTTGGCTGTGGGGGAGGCGGGTTATCGCATCGTCTGGACACCGTATGCCGAGCTGTACCACCACGAATCCGCAACCCGGGGGTACGAGCATGAAGATCCGGTCAAGCAACGCCGTTTTGAAGGTGAAGTGCGCTACATGCAGGAGCGTTGGGGCGAACGCCTGCGGGAAGATCCGGCTCTCAACCCCAACTTGGACAACATGCGCGAAGACTTTGCGCTGGCGCGACCGCCTCGCTTGCCAGCGATTTTTGATTAGGGAATAGAACTAGTTCGATGACCGCTGGTGAGCAGGTCCATGAGCACCGGTAAGCTAAACCCCCTGGGGGGCGCGTGGAGACCGCCCCCGCTGGAAACCGCCACGCCTGCATGGGCGGTGGGGTTCAACAAATATTGGAGGCCCACCGCCAAGGGCGGTTGGACCATGCCCAGCGCCTTGACGAGCGGGTTTGGGGCATGCAGCCGCGTCAATTTGGCGTGGCACACATACTGGGCGAGCTGATGTATCTGCGTCGCCAGTATCGCGAAGCGCATCGATGGATGGTCAAAGCCCTGCCGATGCAACCGCGCGATCCCGCGGCCCATACCAACCTGGGACCGGTCTTGGGGGCCACCGGGCGCCATGAGGATGCCCTGCAGTGTTACGACCAAGCCGTAGGTCTGCGTCCGGATTTCGTTGAAGCCTGGATCAACCGGGGAGGGGCCCTGCGAGAACTGCGGCGTCTGGAAGACGCTTTGCAGAGTTATGAGCGTGCGTTGGCGTTGAGGCCGGATGCCCCCTGGGCCCAACTGAACCGTGGCATCGTCCTGCTCGACCTGCAACGCACTCAAGAAGCCCAGGCGGCATTGGATGCGCTGACGCAAGCCCATCCGAACTATGCTCAAGCATGGCACCAAAGGGGCAACGCGCTGGCCGCGCTCGGTCGACTGGAAGAAGCGAAGACGAGCTACGACCGAGCGGTGAAGTTGTCTCCGAATTACGCAGACGTATGGGTTGATGTTGCCCTTTTGTACAAGACTCAGGGGCGCGCGCAAGACGCTTTGGAGTGTTTGGATCGGGCGTTGATACTGAATCCGGAACTGCCGGAGGCTTATGTCAATCGGGGTAATCTGCTGCGCCATTTGCATCGCTGGAAGGAGGCCTTGGAAAATTACGATCGTGCTGTGTCATTGGCGCCGATGCAGCCCGCGGCACGTTTCAATCGTGTTCCGCTGCTTTTGGCGATGGGTCAGAAAAGGCAGGCGTTGGATGATCTGGATTTTGTGATCCAGAAACAGCCCGAACTGGCGGAAGCGTACGTCATGCGCGCTGGGCTTCTGACAGAGGCGGGGTTGTATCTTGAAGCCTTGGATGATTTTCATCGCGCTGTCGAGATCAAGGGTGATGCAGGGTCAAATTTATGGCTTCCGGAAATCTTGTATCTCAAGGCATCGGTTGCCGATTGGCGCCAATGGGATAGAGATGTTTCACGGTTGATCTTGAGCGGCGTTGAGTTTTCCGGCGTGTCTAGCATCTTTCCGCTTTTGGCGCTTGTGGATGATCCCGCGCTCCATCAAGTGGTGTGCGCCCGGGTCATAGCAAAAGTGCTTCCTGGGATTGCCGATCTGGGTCCGATAGCTGTCAGGCCGCCGCGCGAACGCATCCGTGTGGGTTATTTCTCTGCTGATTTTCATCAGCACGCCACCATGGTACTCATGGCGGAGTTGTTCGAGCTGCATGACCGTGAGCGATTTGAATGGTATGCGTTTTCATTTGGTCCGCAAACGGGTGATGCTCTACAGAAACGCGCGCAAGCGGCATTCGATCGATTCATCGAGGTTCGAGACATGTCTTCGCTCGATATTGCTCGGTTGGCGCGCGAGCTCGAAATCGATATCGCAGTCGATTTAAAGGGGTTTACCCAGGACGCCCGCACTGCGATTTTTGCCTGTCGCGCAGCCCCAATTCAGGTGAACTACCTTGGGTACCCGGGGACGATGGCGGCGGAATACTATGACTACATTGTGGCAGACCATGTGGTCATACCCGATGCATCGCGGCGCTACTATTCAGAAAAGGTGGTACGCCTGCCCCGCTGCTATCAGGCGAATGGCCGTTACCGTCACGTTGCGGAGGGGGTATTCAGCCGGGCCGAGTGTGGATTGTCGGATGAGGGCGTGGTGTACTGTTGTTTCAATGCGGCGTACAAGATCACGCCCGGTGTTTTTGCCACCTGGATGAGGATTTTGCAGGCGGTGCCGGGCAGCGTGGTGTGGCTTTATGAGGACAACCGTTGGGCGCCGGACAACCTGCGAAAGGAGGCGGTCCGTCTCGGGGTCGATCCGCAGCGGCTGGTGTTTGCCCCGAAGATGCCCCATGCGGAACATTTGGCCAGGTTTTCGCTGGCGGACCTGTTTTTGGACACGTTTCCCTGCAATGCTCATACGACCGCCAGCGATGCCCTGTGGGCGGGTGTGCCGCTGTTGGCTTGCATGGGTCAGTCTTTCGCCGCCCGTGTGGCGGCGAGTCTGCTGACGGCCGTGGAGATGCCGGAGTTGATCGTTCACACGCCAGAAGCGTACGAGGCGTTGGCCATCGCCCTGGGGCGGGAACCGGCCCGACTTGCCGAATTGCGACAGCGACTGGTGGCCCAACGCGAGACAGCACCATGGTGGGACACGCCCCGCTTCGCGCGTCATCTCGAATCGGCGTATGAACAAATGGTGCAGCGGTGGTGGGGCGATATGGAACCTGAGCATATCGATGTTGCTTCCTAGTCTGGCCGTTGGTTCATGACGAACGTACGCGAATCTCTTACCCCGGATTCTTCGATGGCGTGCTCCAACACTTCTAGCGTCACTTTATCTGGTAGAATAGATCGCATTGATCAAACGGTGAGCGAAATGGGCGGTGGTGCATGGCTGCGGGCAGCGCTGCTCGTCGGGCTGATGATGGCGGCGTCGTGGGGCCACGCAGGCGGGGTATGGACCTATGTCGATGCACAGGGCATCACCCACATCGGTAACGTGTCACCCCCGCCCGTCAAGCGGCTGAGGTGGCTGGGCTTTGATGACCGCGTCAAGGGAACACGCCCGCCTTTGGTGGTCAGCCAGCGTCCGATGCGACAACCCGGCTATACGACCGTGCGGTCGTTGTTGGAGTCGGTGGCACAGCAGCACGGGTTGGACCCTGCGCTGGTCAAAGCCGTCGCCGCTGCCGAGTCGGGTTTCCAGCCCGATGTGGTGTCCCCCAAAGGAGCTGTGGGGTTGATGCAGGTGATGCCGGCCACAGCGGCGCGTTATGGTGTGGCGGCCCACAACCCGCAGCATGCGTTGGCCGTGCTCAAAGATCCCGACGTCAACGCGCATATTGGTGCCAAGTACTTGGCGGATCTGCTGCGGATGTTCGATGGCGAACTGGAGTTGGCGGTGGCCGCCTACAATGCCGGCGAGGGGGCGGTGTTGCGGCACGGTCGACGCATTCCTCCGTACCCCGAGACGCAACAATACGTCACCCGTGTGATGCAGTTTTACCGTGCGATGATTGGCCGCGATGGCTGATTCAGCGGTTTTTGAAACTGACGCGCTTGTTGTTAGTATCTTGGGGAATTTTAATTTGTTGTTCCATTTTATACTGGTGTCGGCAAATGAAAGTTAGGTTCGCGATATTTAATGTTTTTTCTGCCGTCATTGTTGCGGCAGGGTTGTTTGTCGTGTATTCCGTGGGGCTCCATTATGGTTTTGTTTTTGATGATGCCTGGCTGGTTCGAAATTCTTCATTGTTGTCCGAGCCGATTGCGCTGAAGTGGAATTTCCGTAGTTTATGGGTCTCGAGTTATCAGTTGATTTACCAGGCCATTGGTCCGCAGATTTATTGGCAGCGCATATTCAATATTTTTCTGCATGCGGTCAATGGGATCCTGATCTGGGTATTGACGGTGCAACTGGTCGCCCATGCGATAAGAGGGGGTGTTTCCGCTTTGGGTGCCGAAAGCCTCTCGTCGCATTCCAGTGAAACAAGCTCTTTGGTGCGCCTTGCGGCCTCGGTAGGGGTGATCGGCTGGGTGTTCAATCCAGTCGCAGTCTATGCCGTTCAGTATCTGACTCAGCGCTCGACCCTCATGGCGACGGGTTTCTTGTTGACGTCGCTGCTCGCGTTTATATTTGCGCTGCAGGCGCAGTCTTCCCGTGGGCGCGTGATGGGTTTTGTTGGAACGGTTGCCGCTTATGTGCTGGCTGTGCTTTCCAAGGAGCACGCCGCTCCTGGGGTGGTGTTGTTGTTCCCTTTGTACGTGTACTTGAAACGCCCGAGTTTGCGGCAGATAGGGATCGGGGCGGCGGTGATCGTGGTGCCGGCAGTCTTGCTGGCGAAGTTGATGCTCGATCGCAAAGGCTGGGTGATAGGGGATGCAACCGAAGACATGGTTCGGTCATTTTTGGTTCAATTAGAAAATCTGCAGCCCGGTAGTTCAGAACAGGTTTACTTGCTCAGTTTGATCAACCAGATGTGGTTGTTCTTTCGTTACGGGTTTCTGTGGGTTTTTCCGTGGGTCGGGTGGATGAGCATTGATATTCGGTTGCCATTTCCGCTCACGTGGTATGCATTTCCGCAGTTGCTCGGTGCGCTGATGTTTGTAGTTTTTTTGGGGTTGAGCATCTGGGCGTTGGTGCGGCGTCAAGGGCGTACCGCCCTGTTCGGTCTTATTTTTATCGTACCGGCCATTCTGTTTGCAACGGAACTCGCATTTGTTCGATTGCAAGAGCCTTTTGTACTTTATCGCAGTTATCTGTGGTCGCTTACGTTGCCGGCCTTGTTTGCGCTTGTGTTGATGATGATTTTTAGGTCCCGCCAATGGTTTGTGTCGGCTGGCTTGTTCGTTATGGCAACATTTGGCGCGCTGGCGTTTGAGCGTGTTCAAAGCTTCCGCAGTGATTTGGTGGTGTGGCGCGATGCTTTGTCCAAGATTGACCGTAACGCGCCCCCGAACACTTTGGGTCGCTGGCGGGCGCCTCACAATATTGCCCGGTGGGACCTTTCCGAGGGTCGTTTTGCTGACGCGCTCGTTCACGGTAAACTTGCGGACGAATGGGGTGCCCCAGACGGTTTGGCAAAGGCAAAAATAGGCTCGGCGCTCGTCTCGCTTCGTCGGCCGAGTGAGGCTCTTCCGGTGCTTCAGGCCGCGCTGACCGAAGGTTATAAAGGTGTTGAAATTTGGGTCTCGATCGGTAGTGCTTATGATCAGTTGGGGCGCGTCGAGCAGGCATTCGAAGCCTATGACCGCGCTTTGAATGGTGGGCTGCACGATCGTTTCCGACCAGCCACCCTGTTGGCGGCTGGGCATTTGGCTAATCGAGTTGGGCAACATTCGCGTGCCGAGCAGTATTACTCGGAGCTGCTGCGCGCACAGCCGGACCTGCCAGCGGCGGTGACGGGCTATGCGCTGGCGCGATTCCGGCAAGGAGACAGCGACCAAGCTTTGGCCGTGTTGTCGGACGCCATTGCGCGTCGCCCTGCGGCGGAGCTTTTCTTTGCCCGCGGACAACTCCACGCGCAGCTCGGCCGCCGGACGCAGGCAATGCGCGACGCGGCGCAGGCTGTTGCACTTGATCCGCGCAACCCCGCCTATCAGGCTTTGCTGCGACAGTTGCAGTTGACTCAGGACCATCGCGGTTCGCCGGCCACGCCGTAACGCGGCGCCGCTTAAATCTCCAGCTCACCGGCGGGCATGGTTAGATCAGCAGCCACACCGTGGTCGTGCTGGGGCACGCCGGACACCGCGTTACTCTGCTGGACAGTGATCAAACCGTTGCGCCAACGTCGTCGGTCGCATCAGCGCGACGACGGCGCGGCCGGTCACCTTGAATGGTGCGCCGCGCGTTCGAACGAGCAAGCGCCCTGCTACCATGCAGCCCCCATGCTGATGCCCGCCATCCTCTCAGGTGGGGCGGGCACGCGCCTTTGGCCCGTATCGCGCCAAGCCCACCCCAAGCCCTTCATCCATCTGCCTGATGGGGGCACCTTGCTGGGCAAAACGTACCAGCGCGCCGCTGTGCTGAGCGGGGTCTGCGAAATCGCCACCGTCACCAACCGCGACCTGTACTTTCGTACCAAAGATGAGTACCAGGCCGCTGGCGTGCACCTGCCGGCCAGCTACCTGCTCGAGCCTGAAGGCCGCAACACCGCCCCCGCCGC
>JANWZF010000251.1 GCA_025054905.1 Tepidimonas sp. | reverse complement strand
GTCGTCGCCCGCTGTGTTGGGGCTGAGATCCATCGCGGTCACCGGGGTGGGCATGGCCAGCCCCCACGGTGTTGTCGGCAATGGTGAGGTGCCCGCAG
This sequence comes from Tepidimonas sp., assembly GCA_025054905.1. Taxonomy (GTDB): domain Bacteria; phylum Pseudomonadota; class Gammaproteobacteria; order Burkholderiales; family Burkholderiaceae_C; genus Tepidimonas. The sequence goes on along the minus strand of JANWZF010000251.1, from coordinate 6,560 downwards.
TGGCGCTAGCCATCATGGCGTCGTAGCCCCCAGACAACGTTGTTAGTAACGGGGAGGCTTCTTCCGGAAGGGCGTGGTCACGCCGGTCGTCGGTCGAATGCATGACGGCAGGCTCAGACGGACTGGCCGCGGGGTCAGACGGCACCTCGGCGGGGGCTTGCAGATCGGCCAGCAGCCGCGCGAACAGGTCGGCGGGGCTTGAGGCGTCGGCTTCGTGCGCAGGGCCCCGTGCCGGACCCGGGCGCCCCTGCGCGGCCGCGCTGGTGCAAGGGGTGGCGTTGGTCGAGGCATGAACGGGGGTCATGGGTGTCCTCCGGTTGAGGGAAGGGGGGGAGCACGGCGGCGGTGCTGCTGCAGCGCCATTTCGTCGTTGGCCTTCTGTTCCTGCCGCTGCAGGTGCTGCTGCCATTGCTGGGCCCGGCGCTGTTGCAGTCGCCGCAGGGTGGCCAAGGCGCGCTCGGCTTGCAGCAACTGCGCTTCGCACTGGGTGATGCGCTCGGCCAGTTGCTGCAGCGTTTGCTGTTGCAGTTGGGTGGCTTGCTCAAGCCGCGCCATGAAGTGGCGGTGGGTGGCCAGCAAGGTGGGGCTGACGCCGAGGCGGGCGCGTTCGGTCCAACGCTGTTCGGCCTCGACGGCATAGGTGTGCAGCTGGCCAAGCTGCTGCTCGGCCAGCTGATGGTCGCGCCGCGCTTGGGCCAGCGCGGTCAGCGCTTCGTCACGCTGGCGCTGGCGCAGCTGCAGCAGCACGCTCAGGTCAGCCGGGCGTTTCATGCATCACCTCCGCTGACGGGGTCGCCCAACAGGGCGCGCAGGCGCTGCACGCTGGCGTCGAAGGATGCGCCTTCGTGCAGGTCCTGCTGCAGCAGGGCGACCATGCCGTCGTGCAACTGGATCGCCAGGTCGGTGTCGCGGTCGCTGCCGGGCACGTAGGCGCCGAGCTGGATCAGGTCGCGGCTTTTCTGATAACGCGACCATAGCTGACGAAAGCGTCGCGCCAGGGCCCAGTGGTCCGGGGTGACGACGTTGTGCATGACGCGGGAGGCCGAGGCCTCGATGTCGATGGCCGGGTACAGACCGGATTCGGCCAGCGCGCGCGACAGCACAATGTGGCCATCGAGGATGGCGCGCGCGGCGTCGGCGATCGGGTCTTGCTGGTCATCGCCTTCCGACAGCACGGTGTAGAAGGCCGTGATCGAGCCGCCGCCCTCTGGACCGTTGCCGGATCGCTCCACCAGCTGGGGCAGCCGGGCGAAAGCGCTGGGCGGGTAGCCCTTGGTGGCGGGGGGCTCGCCGATGGCCAGGGCGATTTCACGCTGGGCCATGGCGTAGCGCGTCAGGGAATCCATCAGCAACAGCACGTGGCGGCCCTGGTCGCGGAAGTGCTCGGCGATCGCGGTGGCGTAATGGGCGCCTTGCAGCCGCACCAACGGGGGGGCGTCGGCCGGGGCGGCCACCACCACCGCGCGCGACCGATCGCGGGCCTGCAGGATGTCCTCGATGAATTCCTTGACCTCACGGCCCCGCTCGCCGATCAGCCCGACCACGATCACGTCGGCAGCGGTAAAGCGCGCCATCATGCCCAGCAGCACGCTTTTGCCCACCCCGGAGCCGGCAAACAGCCCCAGCCGTTGTCCCCGACCGACCGTCAGCAGGGCGTTGATTGCGCGCACGCCGGTGTCCAGGGGTTGCCGGATCGGCGCGCGCTGCATCGCGTTGATCGGTGGACGCTCCATCGGCTCGGCGTGGACGGCGTGCAAGGGGCCACCGCCATCCAGCGGGTGACCGTAGGCGTCCACGACCCGGCCGAGCAGACCTGCGCCCAGTGGCAGGCGCAGCACGCCGCGCTCATCGGTGGCGGCCTGCAGCGCCAGCATCTCGTGACCCCAGCGCAGCGGGGGACGGTAGGGTGGCAGGGGGCGCACGATCGCCCCCGGGGCCAGGCCGCCGGTGTGGCTGGCGGGCATCAGAAAAGCGCGGTCACCAGTAAAACCCACCACCTCGGCCAGCACCGGTGGGGCCTCGCTGACTTCCAGCGGGTCAGGGTGAGGGGTGATGACACACTGGCTGCCCACGGGGACGTCCAGGCCGCGCGCTTCCAGCACCAGGCCGGCCATGCGCGTCAGGCGACCGCCCCGATCCAGGGGGACGGGGCGCTGGGCCAGCGTGCGTGCCGCCTGCAAAAACCGCTGCCAGCGGCTGAGGTCGATCGGATCAGCGGCCATCCGCAGACTCCTGTTCAGAGGGGTCGGTCCAGGGTTGCTCGCACCCCAGTGTGGCCAGTGCGCGTGCCCAGCGCCGCGGCAGCGTGGCGTCGGTCACCCCGAGCGGCGACTCCAGCACGCAGCCCCCGGGGGTCAGCCGCGCATCGGCCACCACCTGCACGCGCCGGCCCTGCAACATCGTGTCCAGTTCGGGTTGCAGGAGTGCCCAATCGTCCGGGTGCAGGCGCAGCGTGGCCGGCTGAGCGTCCTCGGTCAGCGTGGCCAGCGCTTCTTCGGCAGCGGCGCGCACCGCGGGCAGCGGCTGCATCAGCTCACGCCGCACCACCTGTCGCGCCAGATCGCAGGCCAGCGCCAGCAGCTCGTCGGCCAGCCGCTGGCGCAGCGCTTCCAATTCGGCTTCGGCACCGGCCAGCAGGCTGGCCAGCCGCTGGGCCTGCTCGGCGGCCTGCTGCCGCAGCTGGCCTTCCAGCGCCTCGCGCATCTCTTGCGCACCGGTCTGGCGGCCCTGCTCGAAGCCTTCGCTGAAGCCGCGTGCGTGCGCCTCGCGCAACTGCTGCTCGCTGGCGGCCACCGCGGCGCGCAGCCTGGCTTCTTCCTGCGCGCGCTGGGCGGCCAGCGTGGCCTCATCCACCGGCGCGAAGGTCCAGGCCTGCACCGCCTGCACCTCTTCGCGCGGGATGAAGCGCTGGTAGGGATGCCCCCCGCGGTTAGACGAAGGCATCGTCGCCTCCTCCGCCCAGCACGATCTGACCCTCGTCGGCCAGCCGGCGCACGACCTTCAGGATTTCCTTCTGCTGGGCTTCCACCTCGGACAGACGCACCGGGCCGCGCGACTCCAGGTCCTCCTTGAGCGCTTCGGCCGCGCGGCTGGACATGTTGGACAGGATCTTGTCGCGCAGCTCCTGTGAGGCGCCCTTGAGCGCCACCACCAGCTGATCCGACGACACCTCCTTGAGCACCATCTGCAGCGACTTGTTGTCCAGCTTCAGCAGGTCCTCGAACGTGAACATCTTGTCCATGATCTTCTGCGCCAGATCCGGGTCCTGCTCGCGGATGGCGTCGATCACGCTGGCCTCCAGGCTGGCGCCCAGCAGGTTGATGATTTCAGCGGCGGTCTTGACCCCACCCAGCGAGCTCTTGCGGATCTTGTCGCCGCCGGCCAGCACCTGGTACAGCGCCTCGTTCAGGTCCTTCAGCGCCGTGGGCTGGATGCCCTCCAGCGTGGCGATGCGCAGCATGACTTCGTTGCGCGTGCGCTCGGTGAAATGCTTCAGGATGTTGGCAGCGTGATCCTGGTCCAGGTGCACCAGGATGGCGGCCAGGATCTGCGGGTGCTCGTTGCGCAGCAGTTCGGCCACCGACAGCGGATCCATCCACTTCAGGCTCTCGATGCCGGAGACGTCGCCGCCCTGCAGGATGCGGTCGATCAGCAGCGCAGCCTTGTCCTCACCGAGGGCCCGTTTGAGCACCGAGCGCACGTAGTTGTCGGTGTCGGACACCAGCAGGCTTTGCGACTGGGCTTCGCGGATGAAGCGGTCGATGACGGCGTTAACTTTTTCTTTGGGTACCACGCGCATGCGCGCGATCGTCTCGCCCAGGCGCTGCACTTCCTTGGGCGAGAAGTGCTTGAACACCTCGGCCGCTTCCTCTTCGCCCAGCGACATGAGGAAGATGGCCGCGTCCTGCAGTCCGTCGTCGCTGTCCGCCATCGGTGCTCACCCGTCGTCGTGGTGGGCCGGTCAGGCCGGCACCCCCTCGCCGCTGATCCAGCCCTTGATGATGTTGGCCACCGCCACCGGATTTTCCTTCGCCAGCCGGCGCGCGTCCTCCAGTTGGCGCTCTTCGGGGGTGGGCTCATTGTGCACCGGTTGCGGCAATCCGGGGCGCTCCACTTCTTCGGCCACCAGCGCCTCAAGCTGGCTGCCAGGGGCCGGTAGGGCGCCGGCCGCGGCGCCGGCCTCGGCGGCACCTTCTGCGGCGGCCGGCGGCGGCTGCATCATCTTCAATGCCGGGCGCACCATCAGCAGCCAGGCCAGCAGCGCCACCAGCAGCAGCCCGAGGGGGGCCGCCAGGCTGCGCGCGGTGTCCAGCACCACGGGGTCGCGATGCCACGGCACCTGGGCTGGCTCGACCTTGGGCTGGTTGAACGGCGCATTGACGACGTTGACCGAATCGCCGCGCTCGCCATTGAAGCCAATGGCCTCGCGCACCAGGGCCTGGATCTGCTGCAGCTGTTCGGCCGGCAGCGGGGCGGTGCTGGTGCCCCCTTTTTTGTCGGTGACGGTGGTGTGGTTGATCACCACGGCCGCGCTCAAGCGACGCACCGTGCCGGCGGCATTGCGCGTGACCGAGACGGTCTTGTCGACCTCGTAGTTGATCACCTGCTCGCGCCGGCTGCGTCCGTCCCCGGTGGCGTTGGCGCCCTGGCCGACGACCCCGACCGGCGCGCCCGGCCCGTTGATGGGGGCGGTGGTGGCGCCGGGCGCGACGTTGGTGGCCGCTCCCGGCACGCCGGCAGGCCCGGTGGCGCCCGGGGCGTTTTCCTCGATGGTCTGCGAGCTGCGCACTGCCGCCGGTTCATTGCCCTGGTTGGGGCGGTGTTGCTCGGTGGTCGATTCGGTGAGCGAAAAGTCGACATCGGCCGTCACCGTGGCGCGCACGTTGTCGCGTCCCACCACCGGCTCCAGCAGATCCAGGATGCGCTGCTGGTACGTGCGCTCCAGCGTACGCACGTACTCCAGTTGGCGCGCATCGGCCCCCAGCTCGCCATCGGGACGCTGCGACAGCAGGGTGCCGTTCTGATCGATCACGCTGACGGCCTTGGGGTCGAGCTCGGGCACCGAACTGGCCACCAGATGCACGATGCCGGCCACCTGCGCGCGGTCCAGGCTGCGACCAGGGTGCAGCGTCAGCACCACGCTGGCCGAGGGCTTTTGCTGCTCACGGAAAAACCCGTTTTGCTGGGGCAGTGCCAGGTGCACGCGCGCGTCGGCCACCGAGCTCAGCGACAGGATGGTGCGCGTCAGCTCTCCTTCCAGACTGCGCTGGAAGTTGACGCGCTCCTGGAACTGCGTCATCCCCAACTTGGTTTGATCCATCAGCTCAAAGCCCGTGACCGTCCCCTTGGGCAGGCCCTGGCTGGCCAGCTTCATGCGCACGTCGTTGACGCGGTCGGCCGGCACCAGAATCGCCCGGCCGCCTTCGGCGTGTTTGTAGGGGACGTTCATTTGCGACAGCTGGGCCAGAATTGCCCCGCCATCCTTGTCCGACAGATTGGCGTACAGCACGCGGTAATCGGGCCGGTTGAGCGTATAAAACGCGGCGGCCAGTAGCGCCACCACGGCCAGGGCGCCGGCCACCAGCAACGCCTTGCGCGGCGTGGGCAGCCGTTGCCAGCCAGCCACCAGCGGCGAAGTCGGGCTGGCCGCCGGGCCCGCTTCGGCGGGCAGGGTGTCCATCTCGGTCAGGGCAGGGGTGGTGGTTGCCATGGGCGCCATTATTCGCCCAGTGGGCCCGTGGCCTAAAGCCCGAACAGGGCGGCGGCTCCCCGTTTGTTTGCCCTTATGTTGGCCGGGTGGGTGGCGCTACAGTGCGAACCGCTGTGCCGGCTGCGTGGTGATGGCCGGCGCGGCCCAGGGATCGTTTCAACCATCCGTACCGGAGGCCGCCATGGATCTGCGACTGTTGCCCAGCGCCGGCGCTGCACTCAGCCCAGCGCAGGCCGCCGCACTGCGCGCCGCTCAGAAAGCCCTGGCCGCCAAGGCCGCCACAGGCACCGCTGCGCCCGGGGCGGCATCAGCATCCCCAGCGGCGGCGCAGCCAGGCTTTGGGGCCGCGCTGCGTGCGGCATTGCAAGAGGTCAGTGCCGCCCAGCACCGCGCCAGCGAACTGCAAAACCGGGTGCAGATGGGCGACCGCAGCGTCAGTCTGGAGGAAACGATGGTAGCCATGCAAAAGGCCCAAATCGGTTTTCAGACCGCGCTGCATGTGCGCAACCGCATGATGCAGGCCTACACCGACGTGATGAACATGCAGGTGTAAGCCCGCATCCGATGGGGTCGCCCTCAGTGCAGCAGCGTCGAGCGGCTGCCGGGCGGTGTGGCCTCCCAGGCATCCAGCCACGGCTCGGCCAGCGCCCGGATCTGGGCGTCGTGGCGCAGGATCGACAGCATGATGCGGTGTTTTTCGGCCCGCTGAGCCGGGCTCAGCTGCACGCGCTCGCCGATTTCGCGCAGGCGCTCGATCAGCACCGCGCAAGCCCCTTCCAGCTCGACGACACGATCCCAGTCGTCAGCTTCCGCAGCCTGCAGCATGCGCTCGCTGGTCTGCTCCAGCGCC
>JANWZF010000079.1 GCA_025054905.1 Tepidimonas sp. | reverse complement strand
GCCTCGGCGCTGGGCTGCACGTAGCCGCTGGTCAGGTACAGCGCCTCGGCGTTTTCACCGTAGGGCGAGCGCGGCACGGCCACGCGCACCGCGGCGGTTTCGGGATGCAGGGCCACGGTGCCTCACCCCTCCTGCACGTTGGGCAAGGTCAGACGGGTGCCGGCGCCGCCTTCGTCGTCTTCGGCGGCCCGTTGCAGGCGCGGGGCGTTGAGCGCCGCCACCGACTCCAGCGTCACGTCCCCGGTGACGTACACCCCATCGAAACACGAAGCCTCAAAGCCGCACAGGCCGGGGTTGAGCGCCGCCACCGCCCGCTTCATCGCCTCCACGTCCTGGTAGATCAGCGCATCGCAGCCGATGATCTGGCGCACCTCGTCGACCGTGCGCCCGTGCGCCACCAGCTCTTCCTGCGTCGGCATGTCGATGCCGTAGACATTGGGGTAGCGTACCGGCGGCGCTGCGCTGGCCAGGTAGACCTTGCGCGCGCCGGCCTCGCGCGCCATCTGCACGATCTCGCGGCTGGTGGTGCCACGCACGATCGAGTCGTCCACCAGCAGCACGTTGCGTCCGGCAAACTCGCTGGCAATCACATTGAGCTTCTGGCGCACGGACTTCTTGCGCACCGCCTGGCCCGGCATGATGAAGGTGCGGCCAACGTAGCGGTTTTTGACAAAGCCTTCGCGGTAGGGGCGGCCGATCAGGCGCGCCACTTCCATCGCCGCCGGGCGGCTGGACTCGGGAATCGGGATCACCGCGTCGATTTCGCTCGGCGGCACGGTGGACACCACGCGCGTGGCCAGCGTCTGGCCCATGTTCAGGCGTGCCTGGTACACCGAGATGCCGTCGATCACCGAATCGGGCCGTGCCAGGTAGACGAACTCGAAAATGCACGGATGATGGCGCGGTGCTTCGGCGCACTGGCGTGCGTGGATCTGGCCATCCAGCGTGACGAAAATCGCCTCGCCCGGGGCGACGTCGCGTTCGAAACGATGGCCGGTGCCTTCCAGGGCCACCGATTCGCTGGCGGCCATCACGGTGCCGTCGGGCCCGCGTCCGATGCACAGCGGCCGGATGCCAAAGGGATCGCGAAACACCAGCATGCCGTGTCCGGCGATCAGCGCCACCACGGCGTAGCTGCCCCGCACCCGGCGGTGCACGGCCGCCACGGCGGCAAAGATGCTGTCCAGCTCCAGCGCCCCGGCCGGTGACGCACGCCCGAGCTCGTGCGCCAGCACGTTGAGCAGCACTTCGGAGTCGCTGTCGGTGTTGATGTGGCGGTGGTCGGTCTGCACCAGCTCGCGCCGCAGCGCCTGCGCGTTGGTCAGGTTGCCGTTGTGCGCCAGCACCACCCCGAACGGCGCGTTGACGTAGAAGGGCTGCGCCTCCTCTTCGCTGTTGGCGTTGCCCGCCGTGGGGTAGCGCACCTGCCCCAGGCCGCAGCTGCCTGGCAGCGCCCGCATGTTGCGGGTGCGAAAGACATCACGCACCATGCCCTTGGCTTTGTGCATGAAAAATTTGTGCCCCAGCTGCGTGACGATGCCCGCGGCGTCCTGCCCGCGGTGCTGCAACAGCAGCAGCGCGTCATAAATCAGCTGGTTGACCGGTTGGGTGCTGACCACCCCGACGATGCCACACATGGCCCTGTTCCTTCAACGCTCGTCCGGAAAATACTCTGCCACCGACGCCGGCACGATCATTCTTGCCAGCACCAGCCCCCGCTCCAGCCAGCGCACGCCGACCGAATCGGTCCACGCCGGCGCCGCGGCCCACGGCGTTTGCCGTACCAGCAACGCCAGCACCATCAGCACCACCGCCCCCCGCAGCGCGCCGAACATCCCGCCAAGCATACGATCCACCGGCCGCAGCCCGACCGCCGCCGCACCGCGCTGCAGAGCCCAGGCCAACAGCCCGGCAGCCAGCACCACCGCCACAAACAGCAGCGCAAAGCCCGCCGCATAGCGCAACGGCGGCGCCCAGCCCTCCATCGGCAGGCGCGCTGCCAGCGTCAGCGCGCCCTGCTGGGCCACCACGAAGGCGGCCACCCACCCCAACAACGACACCACCTCGTACAGCAGCCCGCGCCACCAACCGATCACCACCGAGACGACCCACACCGCCAACAGCAGCAGGTCTACTGGGCCCATCGTCACAACGTCAACACCGCAGCCGGCAGGCCGAGGGCCTTGACTTTGTCAGCGACCTTCTCAGCCTCGGCACGGCTGTCGAACGGCCCGACGCGCACCCGGATGCGCTTGCCCTGGGGGGTCTCGGCCACGTGGGTATACGTCTTCAGCCCGGCGCTTTCCAGGCGTTTGCGCACCTCCTGGGCGCGCGCGGGCTCGGCGTACGCTCCCACCTGCACCACCACGCGCGGCTTGGTCACGGCGGCCTGCGCTGGGGAGGCGGGAGCTGCGGGGGCGGCCGACGCTGCCTGCCCCGCGGCCGAGGCCGGCGCCGGCGTGGGTTCGGGGCTGGGCTGGGGCGCTGGCGCCGGGGGCGCCGCCACCGCTGCGCGGTCGACCGACAGCACCTCCTCCACCGGCTCGGAGCGCGGCACGGGAGCCGGCAGCGGGGGCGCGGCATCGCGCGCCGGGATTTCGATGGACACGTCGACCGGCACCGGGCGGGGCTGGGCCTCGAGCAGCCACGGCAATACCACCACCGCTGCCGCCACCAACACGGCCGCCCCTAGCAGCCGCCGCCGCGCTTGGCGGCGCAACACTTCCACGCTGGGAGCTTCGGCACCGGGTGCGGCCGAACCAGCGGCGCGTGCCGAGCGGGAGCCGGGTTGGAACATGCGTCAGGCCTGCAGATGCTGGGCGCCTAGGCGCGGCAATCCGTGTTGCAACACGCCCCCTACGGTGTAAAACGATCCAAAGACCACGATTCTACCAGCGGGGTCGGCCTCGGCCAGGGCCGCTGCCAGCGCCTCAGCAGGCCCGGCATGGGTCTGCGCCGCCTGCCGCTCCCCACAGCCGCCGAGGCGTTGCCAGCCCTGCAGCAGGTCAGCTGCCTTGGCCGCGCGCGGGGTCGGCAGATCGCAAAAATACCAGCGATCCACCAGGGGAGCCAAGTGCCGCAGCATCGGCTCGATCGCTTTGTCGGCCATGGCCCCGAAGACGGCCTGCGTCTGGGGATAAAACCCCATGGCATCCAGATTGGCCGCCAGCGCCGCTGCGGCATGGGGATTGTGCGCCACATCCAGCACCAGCACCGGCTGACCCGGCACCACCTGAAAGCGGCCTGGCCACTCCACGGTGGCCAGGCCCTGCCGCACCGCCTGCGCGGTCACCGGCAAATGGGCCTGCAGCGCCTCCAGGGCCGCCAGCACGCCCGCGGCGTTGATCAGCTGATTGGCGCCCCTGAGCGCAGGATAGGCCAGGCCAGCGTAACGCCGCGTGCGCCCTTGCCACTGCCACTGCTGGCGGTCACCTCCATACCGAAAGTCACGTCCGGCCAGCCAGAGGTCGGCGCCGATCTCCAGCGCGCGCGCCACCACGCTGCGGGGAGGCATCGGATCGGACACGATGGCCGGGCGGCCCGGTCGCCAAATGCCGGCCTTCTCCAGGCCGATGGCTTCGCGGTCCGGCCCCAGGTACTCCATGTGGTCCAGATCGACGCTGGTGACCATGGCAACATCCGCATCCCACAGGTTGACGGCATCGAGCCGCCCGCCCATGCCGACCTCCAGAATCAGCACGTCGGGGCGTTGTGCCAGCAGTGCGTGCACACAGGCCAGCGTGGTGAATTCAAAATAGCTCAGCGCCCCATCACTGGCTGCCTGCCGCGCCGTCTCAACGGCGGCAAACGATGGCACCAACTGGGCCTCGGCCAGCGGCTGGCCGTTCAGACGGGCACGCTCCTCGAATCGCACCAGATGGGGGGAGGTGTACAACGCGGTGCGGTAGCCGGCCGCGCGGTACACCGCCTCCAGCATCGCGCAGGTGGATCCCTTGCCGTTGGTCCCCGCCACCGTCACCACTGGACAGGCGGGCTGCACCGCGGGCCCCATGGCCTGGGCGACCGCGCGCACACGCTCCAGCCCCAACGTGATGCGTTGGCCATGCAACCGATCCAAATGGTCCAGCCAATGCGCCAGCGGCGCGGCGGCGTCGGGAGGGGCCAGTGGCCCTGCTGCGGTCGTTTCGGTCATCGCTGGCTCGTTGGTGTCCATCGGATCGGCATTGTGCCAAGCCCTTCGCCCGCCCGCCGCAGCAATCGGTATCTGGCTGCCGCGCGACCCCC
>JANWZF010000062.1 GCA_025054905.1 Tepidimonas sp. | reverse complement strand
CTGCAGCGCGATGGCGCCTATCCGCGCCCGATGTACACCCCCGGCTTTGCCGCGCCCGAGATGTACCGGCGTGAGGCCGCTGGCCAGCTTGGCCCGTGGACCGACCTGTACGCCATCGGTGCCTGTCTGTATTCGTGCATGGTCGGCTATCCGCCCCACGATGCGCCGCAGCGTCAGCAGCAAGACCGCTTGCCAGCCTCACTGGCGCGCCTGCGGGCCATCTACTCCGACGCGCTGTGCGAGGCCGTGCGTTGGTGCATGATGCTGGATGCAAGTTCACGCCCTCCGTCGGTGTACGCGCTGCAGCGCGAGTTGGCCCGCGACGATGGCGACGGTGACGAGACCGCGCCGCCGCCGGCGCCACCGTCGTTTTGGCAACGTTGGCGCCGGCGGCTGTGGGGCGCATCCGGCGTCTCGAACCACGATTCCGTTTCCACCGCATGATGACTTCGTTTCACGACCCCTCGACGCTGCAGCGGCCGCGCCACGACGGCCGTGCCCCCGATCAATTGCGCCCGGTGCGCATCACGCGCGGCTACACCGTGCACGCCGAAGGCTCGGTGCTGATCGAATTTGGCCGCACGCGCGTGCTGTGCACCGCCAGCGTCGAGGACAAAGTACCCCCCCACCAAAAAGGCAGCGGTCAGGGCTGGGTGACGGCTGAATACGGCATGCTGCCGCGTGCCACCCATACGCGCAGCGACCGCGAGGCCGCGCGTGGCAAGCAAAGTGGCCGCACGCAGGAAATCCAGCGCCTGATCGGCCGCAGTCTGCGCGCGGTCTTCGATCTGGCCGCGCTGGGTGAGCGCACCCTCACGCTGGATTGCGATGTCCTGCAGGCCGATGGCGGCACCCGCACGGCCGCTATCACCGGCGCCTGGGTGGCCGCGCACGATGCGGTGCATCAGCTGTTGGCCGAAGGCAAGCTGCAGCGCAACCCGATCCTGCATCCGGTGGCGGCGGTGTCGGTCGGCATCGTCGACGGCCGCCCGGTGCTCGATCTGGACTACGTCGAGGATGCCGCCTGCGCCACCGACATGAACGTCGTCATGAACGCCGCCGGTCACTTCGTCGAGGTGCAGGGCACGGCCGAGGGCGCGCCGTTCACGCGCGCCGAGCTGGATGCGCTGCTAGCGCTGGCCGAGCGCGGCATCCAGCAGTTGATCGCCCTGCAGCGCGCGGCACTGGCCGGCGCCGACGTGGGAGCGGTGTCATGATCCTGACGCAGCCCCCGCGCCGGCTGGTGCTGGCTTCCAACAACGCCGGCAAGCTGCAGGAGCTGCGCGCGCTGTTGGCCCCGCTGGGTGTGGAGCTGATCGCCCAAGGCGAGCTCGGCATCGCCGAGGCCGCCGAGCCGCACCGCACCTTTGTCGAAAACGCACTGGCCAAAGCGCGCCATGCCAGTGCGGCCAGCGGGCTGCCGGCGCTGGCCGACGATGCCGGCCTGTGCGTGGCGGCTTTTGGCGGCCAGCCCGGCGTGGATACCGCGCACTACTGCACGCAGTTCGGTTACCCCAAGAGCGATGCCCACAATGTGCGCGCGCTGCTGGAGCAGATGCGCGACGTGCAGGATCGGCGCGCCGCGATGGTCAGCACGCTGGTGGCGGTGCGTACCCCCGACGATCCCGAACCGTTGATCGCCAGTGGACGGGTCGAGGGGTTGATCACGCGCGAGCCGGTCGGTGAGGGGGGGTTTGGCTTCGATCCGGTGATGTTTCTGCCCGCGTTCGGCTGCACGTTCGCGCAGCTGGACACCGACGTGAAAAACGCGCACAGCCATCGCGGGCAGGCTGCGCGGGCACTGCTGGCCCTGCTGCAGCAGCGCTGGTGGCCAGCGCCATGAGCGCCGCCTCCGAGCCGACGTCGGCCGTCCTGCACTGGCAGCGTCCCGGCGCGTTGCGGCTGACGCAGCTGCCGCCGCTGGCGCTGTACCTGCACCTGCCGTGGTGCCTGCGCAAATGCCCGTACTGCGATTTCAATTCCCACGTCTGGGGGGCGGCCAGCGGGCAGCATGCCGTCCTGCCGCAGCGCGACTATGTGCAGGCCCTGCTGCTCGACCTGGAAGCGAGCCTGCCGCTGGTGTGGGCACGCCCGGTGATCAGCGTCTTCATAGGGGGGGGCACGCCGAGCCTGTTCGACCCCGAGCGCATCGGTGAGCTGATCAGCGCCGTGCGTGCACGCCTGCCGCTGGTGCCCGATGCCGAGATCACGCTGGAGGCCAACCCTGGCACTTTCGAGCGGCAACGCTTTGCAGCCTTTCGGGACGCCGGGGTCACGCGTCTGAGCATCGGCGTGCAGAGCTTCGATGACCGCATGCTGCAGGCGCTGGGACGGGTGCACGATGCGGCGCAGGCTCGCGCGGCGGTGGAGGAAGCCGCGCGCCATTTCGACACTTTCAACCTGGACCTGATGTACGCGCTGCCGGGGCAGACGCTGGACGATCTGCGCCGCGACTTGCAGCAGGCGCTGGCGCTGCAGCCGCCGCATCTGTCGGTCTACCACCTGACGATCGAGCCCAACACCTGGTTTGCGCGCCATCCCCCCCCGTTGCCGGACGACGATACGGCCTACGCGATGCTGGACCTGATCACCGAGCGGACTGCCGCCGCAGGGCTGCAGCGTTACGAGGTTTCGGCCTACGCCCGCCCGGGTCACCGTTGCCGCCACAACCTCAATTACTGGCAGTTCGGCGACTACCTTGGGGTGGGCGCTGGCGCGCACGGCAAGCTGAGCTTTGCCGAACGCATCGTGCGGCAGGTGCGCTGGCGCGATCCGCTGCGCTACCTGGAGCAGGCGCGGCAGGGCCAGCCCGTGGCACAGCAGCACGAGGTGGCCGCGCGCGAGCTCCCGTTTGAGTTCATGCTCAACGCGCTGCGCCTGCGGGAGGGGTTTGCGCTGCGCCTGTTCAGCGAGCGCACCGGCTTGCCGATCACCGCCGTATCGGCGACGATCGAGGACGCGCGCGCGCGCGGCTGGCTGGAAGTCGGCGACGACGGCTGGGTCACCCCCACGGCGCGCGGCTTTGACTGGTTGAGCGACTTGCAAGCCCTGTTCCTGCCCGACTAGACGTCCCCTCCGGGGCAGCGGGCCGGGGGCGGGCGGCCATCCGTCATGGAGGCGCACCATGCTGGCCATCTACGGCACTTCGGGGTTGATGTACCGCGGCGCCATCGAGGACGTGCGGCGCGTGTTGCCGACGCTGCGCAGTGCCCGGGCCCGTGCGCTGGCCGTGGAGACCGACCGGCCCCACTTTGCCGACAGCGGCTGGAGTCCCGGGCGTGTGGGGCACCCCGCCGGCGGCGAGACGTTGCCGCGCAGTGCAGCGGCGGCCGTGCAGGCCTACGGCGAGGTGCAGCACCCCGCTCCCGTGCGCCATCCGTTGGAGCGTGTGCAGGACGTCATGACGCGCCACGTCGTGACCGTGGGCGAGCACCAGACGCTGCAGCAAGCCTGGCAGGTGTTGATCGAGCAGGGCCTGGGGCAGGCGCCGGTGCTGAACAGCCGCGGCGCGCTGGTGGGGCTGCTGACGCGCTCGGAACTGCTGCGCGCCGAGCGCCTGCCGCAGCCCGACGCGCACGCGCTGGTGTGGCGCACGTTTCTGGCCCAGCCGGTGGCGGCGGTGATGGTGTCGCCGGTGCCCGCGGTGGAGCCGGCGACGTTGCTGCGTCGGCTGGCCCTGCTGTTGCTGGAGACGGGCCTGCCCGGCGTGCCGGTGGTCGATGCGGCGGGCACCCTGGTCGGCTTCGTCTCGCGCACCGATGTGCTCAAGGCCGTGGTGCACGATCCGCCGCTGGACCTGTGGGCAGGGTGAGCGACAATATCGCCCCAGGCCCTGCCTGGCAGGGCGCCTTGCCTGGACTGCCGAACCCACGCCGCCACCGCGGCGCCAGCCTTGATCCACCGTGAACACCACCCCTGCGTCCACTGTAGCCGAACTCGACGCCGCCACTGGCGGAGCGTTCACCGCCCCGACCCTGGGCGAGCGGGCCGCGCGCCTGCGCGCCTGGCTAGCAGGTGATCCGCCGGCCGAGCTGCTGCGCAGCGTCTACCGCGAACTGGCCCCGCGCGACAAAGGGGCCGCCAAGATCGTCAAGGAACGCCTGGAAGAACTCAAGCGCGCGCGGGCGCAGGAGGAGGCAGCGGCCGAATGGGCCGCGCGCGCCGAAGCGCTGCTGGCGCAGGCGCGCTTTCACCTGGCCGACGCCCTGGCCTGGGAGCGCGACGCCGCCAAGGCCGGCGCGCCGCTGTCGCGCGAGCCGCTGGCCACGCTGCGCCAGCGGCTGGCCGAGCGCATTCGTGCGGTCGAGGAGCTGACCACGCGCGTGCAGGTGGAGCGCGAAGCGGCGGGGCTGCTGGTGCAGCGCATCGACCTGCTCTCCACCCGCCCGATCGCCGATGCCGAGGCCGCGCATGCCACGCTGGCCCAGGACGTGGCGCAATGGCAGGCGCGTGCCGAGGCGCTCAGCGCGGCGCCGGCCTGCCACGATCTGGAGCCGCGTCATGTCCAGCAGTTGCAGGCTGCCCGCCAGCAGGTCGCTGCGGTGTGGCAGGCCTTCGATGCGGCGCTGGCGCAGGCCCGCCTGGCGCGCGACGATGCCCAGGCGGCGCTGCCAGGCGTGCCGCTGTGGGACGAGGAAATCCGCGCCCTGCGTGGCGAGGCGGCCCCCCAGGCCGAGGCGGCGGTGCCCAAGGCAGTGCAGGCGCTGGCGCAAGCCGAGCTGCTGCCCAAGTTGGAGGCCCTGGAGCGCGAGCTGGCCGAAGGCCACACCAAGGCGATGGTGCGTCTGGCGGGTGAATTGCGCCATCGGGTCAAGCTGCATGGCCGCCACGCCGGTGCCGAGCTGGAGGCGCGCGCCCAGGCGGCGCTGGCCAAAGCCAAGGAGCTGGAGGACTGGGCGCGCTGGCGGGCGGACCAGCTGCGCGAAGAGCTGCTGGCCAAGGCCGAAGCGCTGACGCAAGGCGAAGAGTCGCAACGCCCCCAGGGGCGTGCGCTTCAGGAGGCGATCCGCCAGCTGCGCGAACAGTGGCGCCAGGTGGACCAGGGTGGGGTGCCGCCCAATCAGGCGCTGTGGAAGCGCTTCGATGCGGCCTGCAACCGGGCGCACGAAGCGCTGCAAGCCTGGCGCGAGGCGTTGAAGGCCCAACACGAGGCGGCGCAGCAGGCGCGCCGGGCGCTCATCGAGGAAGTGCGCGCCTGGACCGCTGCGCATGCCAGCGATGAGGACTGGAAGGCGCAGCTGCGCGCGTTGCATGCCATGGCCGAGCGCTGGCGCCAGGCCGGCCACGTGGGCGAAAAGGTCTTTGCCGAGCTGCAGGCACAGTGGAAAGAGGCGATGGCCGCCGCGCACGCGCGGCTGGAGGCCGCACAGGCCGACAGCGTGCAGCGGCGCCAGGCTCTGATTGCCGAGGCCCAGGCGCTGGCGGCCGAGCCGCGCCTGCGGCTCGATGCCGTGCGCGCGCTGCAGCAGCGCTGGCAAGAGGAGGCCCAGCGCGTACCGCTGGAGCGACGCCAGGAGCAAAAGCTGTGGGAGGCGTTTCGCGCGGCGGTCGATGCAGCTTTTGCCCGCCGCCAGGCCGAGCGCGAGCAGCAGCAGGCGGCGCTGTCGGCCTACGATGCCGCGGTGCTGCAAGCCGCGCAGGCGCTGGAGCAGGCCTGTGCCGGGGACGATGCGCAGGCGATTCGCGCGGCGATGGAAGCGTTGCAGCGCGCCTTGCACGAAACACCGGCTGGCGCGCCGGCGCCATCCGCTGCGGCGATGCAACCCACCCCGCCCACGGCGGGTACCGGGCGGCCCCTGGTGGCGCGCCGGGGCGATGACCGCCCCGCAGCTGGGCCGGCTGGGGTGCCAGCGGGCGGGCGTGCCTCCCGGGCCGAGTCGGTGGCCTCGCGCCGCGGTGCCGCCGAGCGCGAAACGCCGCGGCCGCGGCTGGGTGAGGCGGCCTATCGGGCCCAGCGGGCGGCGCTGCAGCAGGCCGAGGCGCGCCTGCGCGAATTGGCGGCCCGTGCCCATGGACAAGCGGTGACCGCGCTGCTGAAGGCCTGGGCGCAGCGTCAGCCCGACGGCCTGCCGCCGGCTGCAGCCCTGGGACGAAGCGCGGCCACGGCACGCGCAGCCTGGAGCCGTGCCCTGAGCGAAGCGCCCAGCGCCGATGCGGTGGCGCAGGATGAAGCGCTGTTGCGGCTGGAGATCGCCGCCGACCTGCCGACGCCCGCCGAGCAGCTGGCCGCGCGCCGCCAGTTGCAACTGCAACTGCTGACCCGCCGCCACGAGCCCGGCCCCAGCGAGACCTGGATCCAGGATGTGGCGCGCGTGCTGGCCGGGCCGTACGACGAAACCCGGGCTCATCGGCTGCAGGCGGCGCTCAAGGTGCTGCTGCGGCGCTGATCGCGGCCAGCGCGTCCGGGCCGTCGGGCGCTTGCGGGTGCGCGAACAGGGCATCCAGCAGCGCGGTCCAGACCGGGTGCTCGGCGGCCAGCCGAGCCCGATCGACGCAGTACGCTTCGCAGCTGACGGCAAAAAACTCCGCCGGTGCACTGGCACCGTACGGATCCAGCCACGGCGCAGCCGCGCCAAAGTGTTCGTGCATCACCACCCGCTGGCGGTGGATGTTGTAGGCCGCGGCCAGCTCGCGCCGCCACAACTCGCGTGCGGCGGCGGGTGCCAGCCCCAGCCAGCCGCGCGGCAGCGGCGGACATCCGTCGGCGGGCTGCCCCAGCGGCTTGCCGCGCAGGTCGATGGCGTGCGCAAATTCGTGAATGACCAGATTGTGACCGACGCCCTCGCCATCCGCAGCCCCCAGCACGCGCGGCCAGGCCAGCACGATTGGGCCGCCCTGCATGGCTTCACCGGCCAGTTCCTCGTCGTATTCATGCACGACACCGGCCTCGTCGGTCAGGCGCCGCGGTGCGCGCACCTCGTGCGGATGCAGCACGATGCCGACGAAGCCCTCGTACCAGGCCAGCGCGGGCAAGCCCCGGTAAACCAGGGGCAGGCAGGCCTGCGCCGCCACCAGCAGGGCCATGGTGTCGTCCACTGCCAGGCCGTGCGCGCCGCTGAAGCGCTTGCGTGCCAAAAAGGCCGCGCTGAGGCCACGCAGGCGTGACTGCAACGGCGCTGGCAGCGCCTGCAGCAGCGGCAGCGCGGCCAGCACCTGCTGCCACAGCGGTTCGGGGATGGCTGCGGGGTCGCCGCGGCGCAAGGCGCGGCGCTGTTGCCAGCGCTGCCAACCCCGGTGCAGCCACGTTGCCCAGACCATCGGTGGGTTGATGCCCGCCGGCAGGCGTCTTCAGGACCCCGGCACCACGGTGCTCCAGCCCCCGCCGGGGGCCAGGCGCAGCACCTGCAGGCGCGGTGGCGTGGCCTGCGCATCCCAGTCGCTGAGCACGAGCCGCGGCGCACCGCTGGGCAGGCGATGGACGGCCGGGCGGTGGGTGTGACCATGGATGACACCGTCGGCGCCGGCCCGCCGGCGCGCCTCGTCCACCACGTGTTCGTCCACGTCGGCCCAAGGGTGCCCGGCCTGCTGGCGCTGCGCCTGGTGCTGGCGGCTCTGGGCCCGCAACTGCCGCGCCTGGCGCAGTCGATCGGCCAACGGCTGGGCCAGAAAGGCCGTGCGCCAGGCGTTGCTGCGGGCCTGGGCGCGCCAGGCCTGGTAATCGCGATCCGCCACGCACCAGGCGTCGCCATGCGACAGCAGCCAGCGCCAGCCTCCCAGCGCCAGCACGGCTGGGTCCGGCAGCAACGTGGCCCCGCTGGCGGCGGCGAAGTCCGCGCCAAGCAAAAAGTCGCGGTTGCCGTGCATCAGCCACACCGGCCGCTGCTGGCTGACGTGGCGCAACGCCTGCGCGAGGCGGCGCGCCAGTGCAGCCTGCGCGTCGTCGCCTTGCAGCAGGTCATCGCCCACCCACACTTCAAACAAGTCACCCAGAATCAGCAGGGCGTCGAACCGACCGTGGACCACGTGCTGCTCGAAGGCCAGTGCCGTGGCCGCATCCTCGGCGTGCAGGTGCACGTCGGCCACGCAGTCCACGCGCTGCAGTTCCTCAGGGGCGACGACCAGGGACGCGGCCATCGCGGTGGCCGGTGCCTCCAGGCTCACGGCTGCACGATCACCGCCTTGGTGATGACGACATCGTCCAGCGGCACGTCGTCGTGAAAGCCGCGGCGGCCGGTGCGCACCTGGCGGATGGCATCCACCACCTCGGTGCCCTTGATCACGCGCCCGAACACCGCGTAGCCCCAGCCCTGCAGAGTCGGGGCGGTGTGGTTGAGAAAATCGTTGTCGGCCACGTTGATAAAAAACTGCGCGGTGGCCGAATGCGGGGCCTGGGTACGTGCCATCGCGATCGTGTAGCGATCGTTTTTCAGGCCGTTGGCGGCTTCGTTTTCGATCGGGGCGCGGGTGGGCTTTTGCTTCATGCCGGGCTCGAAGCCGCCACCCTGGATCATGAAACCGTCGATGACACGGTGGAAGATCGTGCCGTCGTAATGACCCTCGCGCACGTAGGTCAGGAAGTTGTCCACCGTCTTGGGTGCCTTGGCGGCATCCAGTTCCAGCGTGATGACGCCGCGGCCGGCGATGTGCAGTTCGACTTGGGGATTCACGGTTCGGGCTCCAGGGGAGGGGGGTGCGGCCGCCGAGGCGGCACGCGCAGGGGCGGCGCTGCCCTGGGCATGGGCCCACGGCAGCATCCAGGACGACAGACAGGCCAGCAGCAGACGGCGGTGCAGCATCGGACGGTCGATCAACGGGGGGCGGCTTGCAGCAGCTGGCGCAGCGCGGCGGCGCGCTCGGCCAGGCCAGCCTGGTCGGGCTGCAAGGCCAGCGCACGCTGCCAGTGCCCCAGGGCCAGCTGCGCATAAACATCGCCCAGGTTGCGGTGGGCCGTGGCGTAGTCGGGGTGCGCGCGCAGGGCGGCTTCCAGCGCGGCGCGCGCCTCGCCCAGACGGCCCGCTGCGGCGTGCAGCACGGCCAGGTTGTTGTAGGGCTCGGGCAGTTCCGGATAGCGGCGCGTCAACTCCTCGTAGGTCGCCTGCGCGGCTGCGACTTCGCCCAGCTGGGCCTGGGTCAGGCCCAGCAGCAGCCGGGCCTGCACGTCGTCCGGATGCTGCTGCAGCCAACCCTGCAGCGTCTGCAGCGCAAGCGTGGCCTGGCCGGCCGCCAGGTCACGCTGCACCTGCGTCAGCAGCGCCGCGCCCGTGGCAGGCTGGCCCAAGACCAGGCAGGGCAGCAGCAGCCCCGCGGCCAAGGCGCCAGTCCAGCGGCGCCGGCGGCGGTGCGCAAGGGGGGAGACGTCGCGCGTGTGGGGCATGGAGGCAGACCGGCAGTGCACAATACGTGCCTTTCCGATCGATTGTAGAGCCCCGCGGCGGCTGGTCCGCGGGCCGGCCCACCATGACCCTGCGCATCCACAATTCCTTGACGCGGCGCCTGGAGCCGTTTGCGCCGCTGCAGCCGGGCCACGTACGCATGTACGTGTGCGGCATGACGGTGTACGACCTGTGCCACCTGGGCCACGCCCGATCGATGGTGGCGTTTGATGTTGTGCAACGCTGGCTGAAGGCCAGCGGCTATCGCGTCACCTACGTGCGCAACATCACCGACATCGATGACAAGATCATCGCGCGCGCCCTGCACAACGGTGAAACCATCCGCAGCCTGACCGATCGGATGATCGCCGCGCTGCACGCAGATGCCGACGCCCTGGGCATCGAGCGACCGGATCACGAACCGCGTGCCACCGACTACGTGCCGCAGATGCTGGCGCTGATCGAGCGGCTGCAAGCCAAGGGCTACGCCTACCGCAGCGCCGACGGCGACGTCAACTACGCTGTGCGCTCGTTTGCCGGTTACGGCAAGCTGTCCGGCAAAAGCCTCGATGAGCTGCGTGCCGGCCAGCGCGTCGAGGTCGATCCGAGCAAGCGCGACCCGCTCGATTTTGTTCTGTGGAAGGCGGCCAAGCCCGGTGAGCCCGCCGAGGCGCGCTGGGACAGCCCGTTTGGCCCTGGTCGGCCGGGTTGGCACATCGAGTGCTCGGCGATGAGCTGCGCGTTGCTGGGTGACAGCTTCGATATCCATGGTGGTGGGGCTGATCTGCAGTTTCCGCATCACGAAAACGAGATCGCCCAAAGCGAGGCCGCCACCGGCCAGCCGCTGGCGCGCTACTGGATGCACAACGGCTTTGTGCGCGTCGATGGCGAAAAGATGTCCAAGAGTCTGGGCAATTTCTTCACCATCCGCGATGTGCTGCAGCGCTTTGACGCCGAGACGGTGCGTTTTTTCATCGTGCGCGCGCACTACCGCAGTCCGCTGAACTACAGCGACCAGCACCTGGAGGACGCGCGCGCGGGCTTGAAGCGGCTGTACACGGCGCTGGCCAGCGCCCCCGCCGCCGTGGCCGGGCCATCCATCGACTGGGGCGATGCGTGGGCGGCGCGCTTTCGTGCGGCGATGGATGAGGACTTCAACACCCCGGAAGCGGTGGCGGTGTTGTTCGAGCTGGCCGCCGAAGTCAACCGCACGCGCGATGCGCGCCTGGCGGCGCTGTTGCGTGCGCTGGGCGGGGTGCTCGGCTTGCTGCAGCAGGATCCGCAGGCCTTTCTGCGTGCCGGGGCCGGGCTGGATGAGGCCACGATCCAGGCGCGCATCGCCGAGCGTGCCGCCGCCAAGGCCGCCCGCGATTTCGCCACCGCCGACCGCATCCGTGCCGAACTCGCCGCGCAGGGCATCGTGCTCAAGGATGGGCCGGGGGGCACCACTTGGGAGCGGGCATGAGCGCCTTGCGCCGTGCCCCGGACGGAGTGTGCGCACTGCCCGCGCATGGGCGGCGCCAGGGTCAGGCTCTGGTGCCCGTGTACTGGGATGAAGCCTGCCGCCACCTGTGCGCGCGCGATCGGGTGCTGGCGCGGCTGATCCCTCAGTTCGGGCCGGCCTGCCTGCAGTCTCGTGGCGATGCGTTCACCACCCTGGCGCGCAGCGTGGTGGGGCAGCAGATCTCGGTCAAGGCCGCGCAGGCGGTGTGGGATCGCCTGCTGGCCCTGCTGGGCGCGGGCGACACCGTGGCGCCCCAGGCGTTGCTGGCGCATGGCCCCCAGGCGCTGCGCGCTGCGGGCCTGAGCGCGCGCAAGGTCGAATACCTGCTCGACCTGGCGCGCCACTTCGACGATGGCCGCATCGATCCGGCCGCCTGGCACGCGATGGACGACGAGACCATCATCCGCGAGCTGGTGGCCATCCGTGGCATCGGCCGCTGGACGGCCGAGATGTTCCTGATCTTCTACCTGCTGCGGCCAGACGTGCTGCCGCTGGACGATGTGGGCCTGCTGCGTGGCATCAGCCAGTGCTATTTTTCGGGCGAGCCGGTCACGCGCAGCGACGCGCGCGAAGTGGCCGCTGCCTGGGTGCCTTATCGCAGCGTGGCGACTTGGTATATTTGGCGCTCGCTGGATCCGATCCCGGTGGCCTATTGAAACCTCCCGGCGCAGCGCTGCGCCGGCCCCCAGGGGCGCTCCATGCGGGCGCCACGATGGAGAGTGACAACCGTGGTCAAACGCCATTTTCTGGATTTCGAACAGCCCATCGCCGAGCTCGAAGCCAAGATCGACGAGCTGCGTTACGTGCAGAATGAGTCGGCGGTGGACATCTCGGAAGAGATCGAACGCCTGAGCCAGAAAAGCCTGCAGCTCACCAAGGACATCTACAGCAAGCTGACGCCTTGGCAGGTCACCAAGATCGCCCGCCACAGCGACCGGCCCTACACGCTCGACTACGTCCGCGAAATCTTCACCCATTGGACCGAGCTGCATGGCGATCGCCACTTTGCCGACGATGCCAGCATCGTGGCGGGGTTGGCGCGCTTCAATGGCCAGCCGTGCGCCGTGGTCGGGCACCAGAAAGGGCGCGACACCAAAGAGCGCGCCCTGCGCAATTTCGGCATGACCAAGCCCGAGGGCTACCGCAAGGCGCTGCGCGTAATGAAGCTGGCGGAAAAATTCCGGCTGCCCATCTTCACGTTCGTCGACACGCCGGGGGCCTATCCCGGCATCGACGCCGAGGAGCGCAACCAGTCCGAGGCGATCGGACGCAACATCTTCGAGATGGCGCAGCTGGAGGTGCCCATCATCAGCACGATCATCGGCGAGGGGGGCTCCGGCGGCGCGCTGGCCATCGCGGTGGCCGACCAGGTGCTGATGCTGCAGTACGCGGTGTACTCCGTCATCAGCCCGGAGGGCTGCGCCTCGATCCTGTGGAAGACCGCTGACAAGGCGCCGGAGGCCGCCGAGGCGCTGGGCATCACCGCGCACCGGCTCAAGGCCCTGGGCCTGGTGGACAAAATCGTCAACGAACCGGTCGGGGGCGCGCACCGCGACCCCAAACAGATGGCCGCGCTGCTCAAGCGTGCCCTGGGCGAGGCGCTGCGGCAGGTGGCCGACCTCGAGCCGGCCGAGCTGGTCCGTCGCCGCCATGAGCGCCTGCAAGCCTTTGGGCGCTACACCGATACCAAGGCCGCCCGCGCCTGAGGCGGCTCAAGCCGCGTTGGCGGCCTGGGCCCAACGCCACCGGGACCTGGATCGTGCCGCCGCGCCGCTGCTGGTGGCCTACAGCGGGGGCGCCGATTCCACCGCGCTGCTGCTGGCTGCCGGGCAACGCTGGGGTGCACGGGTGCGCGCCGTGCACGTGCACCACGGTCTGCAGACGGCAGCCGACGCCTTTGCCGCCCATGTTGAGCAGACGTGCGCGTCCTGGGGCTGGCCGCTGCAATCGTGGCGCGTGCAGGTGGCCCAGGCGCCCGGGCGCAGCGTCGAGGAGGCGGCCCGCACGGCCCGCTACGAAGCCCTGGCCGCGGCCGCACGACAGGCGGGCGCGGCCGCGGTGCTGTTGGCGCATCACGCGCTGGACCAGCTGGAAACGGTGTTGCTCGCGCTGACACGCGGCGCCGGATTGCCCGGGCTGGCGGCCATGCCCGAGCGCTTCGAGCGCCACGGGGTGACCTTTGGCCGCCCGCTGCTGCAGGCCGATGGGCGTCTGCTGCGAGCCCAGCTCGCCGCGGCAGGGACGCCCTGGATCGACGACCCCAGCAACGGCGATCCGCAGCGCACGCGCAACCGTCTGCGCCTGCAGGTGCTGCCGGCGTTGCTGGCAGCCTTTCCGCAGGCCCCGCAAACCTTTGCCCGCAGCGCGCGTCACGCCGCCAGCGCCCAG
>JANWZF010000333.1 GCA_025054905.1 Tepidimonas sp. | reverse complement strand
CGGCGACACCACAGCCGCGATGCTGGGCCGCGTCACGCTGAATCCGCTGCCGCATGTCGACCCCATCGGTACGGTGCTGGTGCCGGTGCTGCTGTACTTCGCCACACAGGGCGCGTTCCTGTTCGGCTACGCCCGGCCGGTGCCGGTCAATGCGTCGCGGCTGCGGCATCCGCGCCGCGACATGGTCTGGGTGGCACTGGCCGGCCCGGCATCGAACTTCGTGCAGGCCATTGGCTGGGCCGTGCTGTTCACGCTGCTGGTCGGCTTCGACGTGCAGGAGCGGTTTTTCACCGAAATGGCCAAGGCCGGGATCCTGGTGAACCTGGTGATGTGGGCCTTCAACCTCTTTCCGCTGCCGCCATTGGATGGCGGGCACATCCTGGCCGGCCTGCTCGGCGGCCGGCCGGCGCAGGTGCTGGCCCGCATCGAACCCTACGGCTTTTTCATCGTGCTCGCCCTGGTGCTGGCGGGCATCGTCGGCAGCCACTGGCTGCGGCCGCTGATCGCCTTTGGCTATCAGTCCATCGACCTGTTGCTGTCCCCGCTGCGGATGCTGCTCTGACTGCGCCCCGACGGCAAGAGCCGACGCGTTAAGGAAGGTCTGCACAACCCACCTTTCGGCACGGGTTGATGCGCTGGATTTCAAATGGTGCGATTCGAGTAGCCAATCGGGAGGGTTCTGACCCGTTTGGGCGGGGTTCGGCCCCTGATGCGGCCTGATTGGGGGCCTTTTGCCGTGCTGCGGGCGCACTCATCCCACAGCACCCTGCAAAATCCGCTTGCGCACCATCCACAGATTGGACAGCGCAAACATCACCTGCAACTGGTTCGTGTTCTTGGCCAAGCCGCGGTAGCGCGTCTTGCGATGGCCGAACTGGCATTTGATGACACGAAACGGATGCTCCACCTTGGCGCGGATGCTCGCTTTGATGCGTTCGAGCTGCTCGAGCACAGCCCCCATCGGGCTGTTCTTGTCCAGCGCGCGGCGCTTGCCTGGGCGCATGGCCACATGCCAGCGCGCCGTGATGTCTTGCGTTTCTTCTCGCTTGTCCACGCCCTGGTAGCCCGCATCGGCAAAGACTTCGGTCTCCTGCCCATGCAGCAGTTTGCTCGCCTGCGTCACATCGTGGATGTTGGCCGCCGTGCCCGCCACGGTGTGCACCAGGCCCGAGTGCGCATCCACTCCAATGTGGGCCTTCATGCCGAAGTGCCACTGGTTGCCTTTCCTGGTCTGGTGCATCTGAGGGTCGCGTGTGCCGGTGCTGTTCTTGGTGGAGCTGGGTGCGGCGATCAAGGTGGCATCGACCACGGTGCCGGTCTTGAGCAGCAGGCCGCGCTGGGCCAGCACGGCGTTGACGGCAGCCAGGATCTGTGCGCCCAGCTCGTGCGCTTCGGGCAGGTGGCGAAAGCGAAGGATGGTGCTCTCGTCGGGCAGGCAGCTCACGCCAGCGTCGAGCCGGGCAAACTCGCGGTACAGCGGGATGTCGTGCAGGGCTTCTTCCATCGCCGGGTCGCAGTGGCCGAAGAACTGCTGCAGCAGGTGAATGCGCAGCATGACTTCGGTGGGAAACGGCGGCCTGCCGGTCTTGCCCGCTGGCGTGTGCGGTGCGATCAGCGCAAGCAACTGCGGCCACGGGATCACCCGATCCATCTCGTCGAGAAACTGCCGCTTGCGCGTGCGCTTGGTCGCAAGCTCAAATCCGGTCATGGCAAGGCTGATCTGTTTCATCCAAATTCAACGCAGCACGGGGTCAGAGGGATGACTTTTGCAGACCTTCCTTA
>JANWZF010000320.1 GCA_025054905.1 Tepidimonas sp. | reverse complement strand
TGCCGAGCGCCTGATCGCGCTGCTGCAGGGACACCGCGGCCACGGCGTGGCGTGCAAGGTCAACCTGATCCCGTTCAATCCCTTTGCGCAATCCGGGTTGCGGCGCTCGCCGCGCGAGGCCGTCAAGGCGTTTGCCGATCGGCTCAACGCCGCCGGCATCGTCACCACGATCCGCAAGACCCGGGGCGACGACATCGACGCCGCCTGCGGCCAGCTGGCCGGCGATGTCCGCGACCGCACGCGGGTGGCGCAACGGCTGGCGCGCCGGCGGACGTTGCCGCTGCGGGTCGAGCCGGTGCGGCCCGCGCGGGAGGTGACCCCGTGATGCGGTTGGCGGTACGCGGTGGGTTGGTCGGGTTGCTCGTCCTGGCGGCGCTGGTGGCGGGCTGCTCGGGTCCGCTGCGCACGGCCCCGGCCGGGCAGGACTGGGTCACCGAATCCGACGAGCCTGCGGCGCGCAAGCGTGCGCGCACGAGGGTCGAACTGGCCGCGGGCTACTTCGAACAAGGCCAGCTGACGGTGGCGCTGGATGAGGTCAAGCAGGCCATCCAGATCGACCCGAGCTATGCCGCGGCCTTCAACCTGCGCGGACTGATCTACACCGCGCTGCGCGACCTGCGCCTGGCCGAAGACAGCTTCCAGCAGGCGCTGCGGCTCGATCCCCGCGATGGCGATGCATGGCACAACCTGGGCTGGATGTACTGCCAGGACGGCCGCTATCCGGCTTCGTCCGACGCCTTCCAGCGCGCGTTGCAGGCGCCGGGCTACCGCGCACCGGCGCGCACCTGGCTGGCCTGGGGCGTGTGTCAGGCGCGCGCCGGGCAGAGTGCCGAGGCCGAGCGTGCGCTGCAACGTGCGTTCGAGCTGGATCCGGGCAACCCGATCACGATGTACAACCTGGCGCTGCTGCTGTGGCAGCGGGGTGATCTGACCCGGGCGCAGTTTTATGCGCGTCGGCTCAACAATTCCGAGCTGGCCAACGCCGAGTCGCTGTGGCTGGGGGTCAAGATCGAACGCCGTCTGGGCAATCGCGAGGCCGCGGCGCAGCTGGCCGAGCAATTGCGCCGCCGCTTCGCGGGCTCGCGCGAAGCGGCCGCGCTGGAGCGGGGAGCGTTCGATGAATGACACCGTCCCGCCGACTCATCCCGCTGTGGATGCCGGGGCGCAGTTGCGCCAGGCGCGCGAGCGTGCGGGCCTGCACATCGCCACGCTGGCCGCCACGCTGAAGGTGCCGGTGCAGCGGTTGCAGGCGCTGGAGGCCGGGGCCTACGATGCCTTGCCCGACGCCACTTTCACCCGTGCGCTGGCGCTGTCGGTGTGCCGGGCGCTAAAAATCGACCCGGCGCCGATCCTGGCCGCGCTGCCTGCCGGGCCAGCGCCGCGGCTGACGCCAGCCAGTGGGGATCTGGCCACACCGATGCCGCGCGAGGGGTTGGCGCCGGCTTTTGCCGCGGTGTCCAGCGGTGCGAGTGCACGGCGCTGGTCGGCGTGGTTGGCGTCGGGTCTGCTGGTGGCGGCCGCCCTGGCGTGGTGGCTGTTGCCGCCGCGCCTTGATGATCCGGCCAGCGCGTCGGCGGCGGTGAGCGAGCCGGTGGCAGCGCCCGCTGCGGGCGGGTCGGTGACCGAGTCGGCTTCCACCGCGGCCGCGGCGGTGAGTGGGGCGGCTGCCACAGGCGGTCCGGGTCCGGCAGCGCCCGTGCGGTTGGCAGAGGCCGCGCCGCCGCCGCCGGTTCCCGAAGCCCCGGCGGCGGCCGCCAGCGCCGCACTGATGCTGCGCACCACCGCAGCGAGCTGGGTGCAGGTGACCGGTGCATCGGGCCGTGTCTGGTTGCAGCGCAACGTGCAGCCGGGCGAAACGCTGCGGTTCGATGAGGATTTGCCCCTGACGGTGGTGGTCGGGCGCGCCGATGCGACCGTCGTCGAGGTCCGCGGCCAGTCTCTGGATCTGGGTAAGCTGGCGCGCAACAACGTGGCCCGTTTCGAAGTCCGTTGAATCCCTGGCCATGCAACCCGATCGTGTTCTCTCAGCCGCCGCTGACACCAGGCCGCCGATCCCGCTGGGCGCTGCCGCGCCGCGCCGCACGCGCCAGGGGGTGGTGGCCTGGGGCGGGCATCGCGTCACGGTCGGGGGGGATGCCCCGGTGCGCGTGCAGTCGATGACCAACACCGACACCGCCGACGCGGTGGCCACCGCGATTCAGGTCAAGGAGCTGGCGCAGGCCGGCTCGGAGCTGGTGCGCATCACGGTCAACCATGACGAGGCCGCGCGCGCCGTGCCCTACATCCGT
>JANWZF010000209.1 GCA_025054905.1 Tepidimonas sp. | reverse complement strand
TGCTGGCGGGGTTGTTGGCCGCGCAGCTGGCCTGGCTTGGTCGCGATGCGCTGCTGGCGCGCTGGCCAGGGCTGCAGCCAGCGTATGCCTGGGTGTGTGCGCCGCTGGGCTGCACCGTCGGTCCCCGGCGCGATCCGCAAGCCGTGGTGGTGGAGGGTTCGGTGCTGCTGCGGCGCGCCCCGGACCGCTACAGTTTCCACCTTGTGCTGCGCAATCAGACCGAGGTCGAAGTGGCCGCCCCGGCGCTGGAGCTGACGCTGGTCGATGCCGAGGAGCAGGCCATGGTGCGACGCGTCTGGATGCCCCACGAGTGGCCCCAGCCCACCCCCACGCTGGGGCCCGGGGCCGAGTGGCCGCTGCAATTCGAGCTTGCATTCGATCACCCGCAGGCCAGCCGCATGAGCGGCTACCGCGTGGTGCTGTTTTTTCCCTGACCCCGCTGACCCATGACCATCCTTGTTTGCGGTTCCCTGGCCTTTGACACCATCATGGACTTCGAAGGCCGCTTCGCCGATCACATCCTGCCGGATCAGTTGCACATCCTCAACGTGGCCTTTCTGGTGCCGGCGCTGCGGCGTGAGTACGGTGGCTGTGCGGGCAACATCGCTTACGGACTGCGCCAGCTGGGCGCTGAGGTGCGGCCCGTGGCCACACTCGGGGCCGATGGTCAACATTACCTGCAGCGTCTGCGCGCGCTCGGGGTCGATGTGTCGGCGGTGCGCGTGCTGCAGGAGCACTACACGGCCCAGGCCATGATCATGACCGACCGGGACAACAACCAGATCACGGCCTTCCATCCGGGCGCGATGGCGCTGGCGCACACCAATCCGATCGGCGATGCCGCCGGTGTGCGGCTGGCGATCCTGTCGCCCGATGGCAAGCAGGCCACCTGGGAGCATGCCCACCAGCTGCATGCCGCAGGGATCCCGTTCGTGTTCGATCCCGGCCAGGGGCTGCCAATGTTCGACGGTGCGCAGCTGCTGCGCCTGGTTGAGCTGGCCGACTGGGCGGCGTTGAATGACTACGAGGCGCGACTGTTGAGCGACCGTACCGGGCTGAGCCTGGCGGAGCTCTCGCGCCGGCTGCGCGCTTTGGTGGTGACCTTGGGCGAGCACGGCTGCGAGATCTGGCAGGACGGGCAGCGCACCCATGTGCCAGGCGAGCGTGCGCGCGCCATCGTCGATCCGACCGGCTGTGGCGATGCCTTTCGCGCCGCACTGCTGTACGGGCTGGCGCAGGGCTGGCCGATCGAGCAGGCCGCGCGCCTGGGCAACCGCATAGGCGCGATCAAGATCGCCACGCGCGGGGGACAGAACTGGAGCCTGGACCCCGACACTCCTGCGTGAGTGAGGGGGCGGCCGCACGCCCGAGCGCATGCGGCCCGGCCAGCGCGTCAGGGGCGCGAGCCAGTCGGGAAGGGCCAGGTCGCTTTGGGCGACAGCTTGGTCTGTGCGGCGGGGGCTGGGGCTGGCGCTTTCTTGGTGGCCTTGGTGGCCTTGGGGGCCTTCTTGGTCGAGGCAGCGCTGTCGGCGGCGGTGGCCTTGGCCTTGGCCTTGGCGCCCTGGGCGCTGGCTTTGCTTGCCGCGCTTGCGGCCTTTTTCGGGCTGGCTGGGGGGGCCGACTTGGCGGCCTCGGCGACGGGCGTGGCTTGTGCTTGCTTGGTTTTGCCGGACTTTTTTGACGCGGCGACCTCAGCGACCGCTGCAGTTTCGGCCTTCTTGGCCTTGGCGGTCTTTTTCGGCGTGGTGGTCGCACCGGCCTGGGCGGTGCGGCTGCGCTTGGGTGGGGCCGACGTGGCGGGGGCGTCGGCCGCCACCGTGGCCGCGGGGGCGGCTTGGGTGGAGCGGCGGCGGCCGGCCGTCGGGGCCGCAGCCGGCTGGGGAGCCGCCGCCGTGGCAGCGGGGGACGACGACGCTTTCTTGGTTCGGGTGGTCTTCGGCGCGGATGGCGCCGCCAGCGACGCAGCCGGTGCGGTGCTGGCGGACTTGCGGCGGGGGTTCTGGGTGGCCTCGGCAGCCGCTGGCGCTGCCGCTGCTTTCGGGGCCCGGGCGGCCGTCTTCTTCTTCGCGGACTCGGTGGCCGCGGCGGCGGCCTTCTTCACGGTTGCCATGGGGGAGTCTCCTGGGTCGGTTGGCGGTTGAGAAAACGGTCGGCGGGCAGCGCAGTCAGGCGGGCC
>JANWZF010000201.1 GCA_025054905.1 Tepidimonas sp. | reverse complement strand
GCCAGCGCTTCGGCCTGGCGCCGCGCGGTGACCTGGTTCAGATCCGGGTCGTACAGCCACAGGGTCTGCCCGTCGGCCACGATCTCCTGCTCGAACGGTTGCAGGTAGCGCAGGCGAAAGCGGTCCGGACGCACAAAGGCGAATTCGCCACGGCTGGTGCGCACACGGGCCGTCTCGCCCGCGCGCGCCGGCGCGGTCACGGTCTGCGTGAAGCTGGCACGCCCCTGCTGTACCGTAGCCCAGAAAGTCTCCAGCGCGCGCAGGCCCTCACCCTGCGCGTGCACCCGCGGCACCACCGCCGCACCAGCTGCGGCCAGGAGCAAGTCACGTCGTCGCATGATCGGTTGGGAACTCGGTAGATGGATGCGGTTGCCGGATCCAGCTGGGCTGTTCATTCGGGACGGCTGGCCACCAGGATGTCGCGCTGGCCACTGGCGGTCAGCGCACTGACCAGACCCGCTTTTTCCATGTCTTCCAGCAGCCGCGCCGCACGGTTGTAGCCGATTTTGAGCTTGCGCTGCACGTAGCTGATGCTGGCCTTGCGATCCTGCAGCACGATGGCCACCGCCTGGTCGTACAGCGGGTCCTTCTCACCACCACCGTCGGCGTCGGCGCTGCCTTCAGGGCCGCCCAAGCCGTCGCCGGCCGGGGCCTGCAGCACGTCTTCAACGTAGTCCGGCTCGCCATAGCGTTCTTTGAGGAAGGCCACGACGCGGTGCACCTCGTCATCGCTGACAAACGCGCCGTGCACGCGCGTGGGCAAGCCAGCCCCGGACGGCAGGTACAGCATATCGCCCATGCCCAGCAGCGCCTCGGCCCCCATCTGGTCCAGGATCGTGCGGCTGTCGATCTTGCTGCTGACCTGAAAGCTGATGCGCGTGGGGATGTTGGCCTTGATCAGGCCAGTGATGACGTCCACGCTGGGCCGCTGGGTGGCCAGAATCAGGTGGATACCAGCCGCACGCGCCTTTTGCGCCAGGCGCGCGATCAGCTCCTCGATTTTCTTGCCCACCACCATCATCAGGTCGGCCAGTTCGTCGATGACCACCACGATGTAGGGCAGGCGCTGCAGCGGCTCGGGGGCTTCGGGCGTCAGGCTGAACGGATTGGGGATCGACTCGCCGCGTTGCGCGGCCTCGTCGATCTTGGCGTTGTAGCCCGCCAGGTTGCGCACGCCCAGCTTGCTCATCAGGCGGTAGCGCTTTTCCATCTCGGCCACACACCAGTTCAGGCCGTTGGCCGCCTGCTTCATATCGGTGACCACCGGGGCGATCAGGTGCGGAATGCCCTCGTAGACGCTGAGCTCCAGCATCTTCGGGTCGATCAGCAGCAGGCGCACGTCCTTGGGCTCGGCCTTGTACAGCAGGCTGAGGATCATCGCGTTGATGCCGACCGACTTGCCCGAGCCGGTGGTGCCGGCCACCAGCAGGTGGGGCATCTTGGCCAGGTCAGCCACCACCGGATGGCCGGCGATGTCCTTGCCCAGCCCCAGCGTCAGCAGGCTTTTGGCTTCGTGGTAGACCTGCGAGCCGAGGATTTCACTGAGCTGGATGGTCTGGCGCCGTGCATTGGGCAGCTCCAGCGCCATCAGGCTCTTGCCCGGGATGGTCTCGATGACGCGGATCGACACCAGCGACAGCGAACGGGCCAGGTCCTTGGCCAGGTTGACGATCTGCGCGCCCTTCACACCGGTGGCGGGCTCGATTTCGTAGCGGGTGATGACGGGACCCGGCTGCGCGGCCACCACCTGCACCTCGACACCGAAGTCGGCCAGCTTTTTCTCGATCAGGCGGCTGGTCATCTCCAGCGTCTCCGGCGCCACGGTGGCCTGCTGCCGCGGCGGCGGGTCGAGCAGATCGAGCCGCGGCAGCGGCGACTCGCCGTCGGCAAACAGCGCTTGCTGGCGCTCCTTGACGAGGCGTGCACTAGGCTCAACCTCAGCCGCTGGGGTCGCGATTTGCAGCCGGCTCGCTGGTCGGTCGGCGTGGCTCGGCGCGGGCTCTGCCGCAGGCCCTTCTCCGGTGTGCACCGCGCGCGCAGCGGGGGCCGCAGGCGCGGGCGCCGGCTGCGGCGTCGCAGCCGCTTCACTGCGGCGCGCGCGCATGGCCGCCGCGCCAATGCGGGCGTCTTGATCAGCCTCGCGCCACTGGCGCCAGCGCAGCCAGGCGGCTTCCAGCTGCATGCCGATGGTTTCGGCCACTTGCGCCCACGAAAACCGCAGCGCCACCGGCAGGCAGGCTGCCCCCAGCGCCAGGGCCACCAGTGCCGAGCCGACATCGCCCAACCAGCGCAGTGCCAGCGGCCCCAACAAAGCCCCGAGCACCCCCCCGGCGGTATGGCCGGGCAGCCAGGCATCCCAACGGTACAGCCGCGTCCACTCCAGCACACAGCTGGCTGCCAGCACCCCCGCCAGCGCCAGCCAGCGCGCGGCGCCACGCCAGATGCGGCGCGGCTCCAGCGGCTCCTCACCCCCTGCCCCCCGCAGCCAGCGCGCCAGCGCGCCGAGCCAGGCCCGCAGGCCCGCCAACACCAACCACCAGACCGAGGCGCCCAGCAGCGCGTAGCCCAGATCCGCCAGCCAGGCACCCACGCGCCCCCCCCAGTTGCGGTACCCCACGCCCGAACCCGACGTGGTCCACGCCGGGTCGGCCGGGTGGTGGGTCAGCAGGGCCAGCAGCGCCAGGCCGAGCGCTGCCGCACCGGCCAGCAACACCAGCTCCTGCGCGAAGCGGCGCAACCCACGGGCCGCTGGGGCCGCCAGATCGGCATGGATGGCATGGGCAGTACGGCTCATGTCCGCAAGCTTACCCGAGCTGATCCGTACAATCCCCCCCATGAGCACTCCGACCTTGCATGCCCGTGTCCTGATCCTGGGCTCCGGCCCAGCCGGCTACACTGCGGCCATCTATGCTGCGCGCGCCAACCTGAAGCCGGTGCTGATCACCGGACTGGCCCAAGGCGGCCAGCTGATGACCACCACCGAAGTGGACAACTGGCCGGCCGACGTGCACGGCGTGCAGGGGCCGGAGCTGATGCAGCGCTTTCAGCAGCAC
>JANWZF010000219.1 GCA_025054905.1 Tepidimonas sp. | reverse complement strand
CCGTGCGATCCTGCGCGCGCATCGGGCGCCGTTGCTGGCGATGGGCGTGGCCACCGGCCTGATCAGCGCCGCGCCCAGTGTGCTGTGGGCCTCCGGGGCGATGTTCATCGCGCTCGCCCCCCTGCTGCTGCCGCTGGCCATCTGGATCTATGCGCTGGTGTTTGCGTTTGCCTCGCTGTGGTTCGTGCACTACACGCTGGCGGCGCTGGCCGAGCTGCGCTCGGCGACCCAGGCGCCCGCCGAGGCGGCAACGGCCGATCCGCTGCCGCGGCTGACCCCTCAGGAGAATCCCGATGCCCCCCGTTGAAGCCTCCCAGGCTGTGCGTTTCGGTCTGATCGTTGTTGGCGATGAAATCCTGTCCGGCAAGCGCCAGGACAAGCATCTGGGCCGGGTGATCGAGCTGCTGCAGGCGCGCGGCCTGACGCTGGCTTGGGCGCACTACGTGGGGGATGACCGCGCGGCGCTGACGGCGCTGTTGAAGCAGGCCTTCGCCAGCGGCGACATCGTGTTCAGCACGGGCGGCATCGGTGCCACGCCCGACGACCACACGCGCCAGGCTGCTGCTGCCGCGCTGGGGGTGCCGATGCAGCTGCATCCCGAGGCCAAGCAGTTGATCGAGCAGCGCATGCGCGAGGTGGCCGCCGAGCAGGGGGTGCCGTTCGATCCCGACCGCCCCGACAACCAGCAACGGCTGCAGATGGGGGTGTTTCCGCAAGGTGCCGACATCATCCCCAACCCGTACAACAAGATTCCTGGCTTTACCTGCCGCTTGGCAGGCGGCGGCGTGGTGCATTTTGTGCCAGGCTTTCCGGTCATGGCCTGGCCGATGATCGAATGGGTGCTGGACACCCAGTACGCCGACCTGCATGGACAGGGCCGCCTGCAGGAACGCTCGGTGATCGTGTTGCGCGCGATGGAAGCGGCGTTGACCCCGCTGATGGAGCGCATCGAGGCGCAGTTCGAAGGTGTCAAAGTGTTCAGCCTGCCCAGCGTGGACCATCCGCAGTACGGCCGCCACATCGAGCTCGGCGTCAAAGGGCGGGGTGAAGCGCTGCAGGCCGCCTATCGGACCTTGCTGGACGAGCTGCGCGCGCTGGGGCAAACCTTGGGCCCCGAATTGGTGCGTTGAGCGATGCACCGATTGGGGGCATGTCGCACCATATTAGTGCATTTGGGCGGCCGAAGGCTGGGCTGTGCCTGCATGGTCCGGCCACGGTCGAGGAATGAGGTTGTTGGTGGCCGTGGCGGGCAGCTTGATCTGGCACGGATCGTGCTTACTTTGCCAGGCCTTTTTTGGACCCCCTGAAGCAACAAGGAGCACTGGCATGGCCAAGACCGTCGCCGACGTCATGAACATGATCAAGGAAAACGACGTCAAGTTCGTCGATTTCCGCTTTACCGACACCCGGGGCAAGGAGCAGCACGTCACCGTGCCGATTTCCGCCTTCGGCGAAGACAAGTTCACCTCCGGCCATGCTTTCGATGGCTCGTCGATCGCGGGCTGGAAGGGCATCGAAGCCTCCGACATGCTGCTGATGCCCGACCCCAACACCGCGCGCATCGACCCGTTCTTCGAGGAAACGACGCTGTTTCTGCAGTGCGACGTGATCGAGCCCAGCGACGGCAAGGCCTACGACCGTGACCCGCGCTCGATTGCCAAGCGCGCCGAAGCTTACCTGAAGGCTTCCGGGCTCGGGGATACAGCCTACTTTGGTCCGGAGCCGGAGTTCTTCGTCTTTGACAGCGTGACCTGGAACACATCGATGGGCAAGGTCGGCTACGAGATCGAAGAATACGAAGCCTCCTGGAACACCGGCACCAAGTATGAGAACGGCAACCGTGGGCACCGCCCGGCGGTCAAGGGCGGCTATTTCCCCGTGCCCCCGGTAGACAGCATGCACGACATGCGTGCCGAGATGGTGACGATCCTGGAAAACCTCGGCATTCCGGTGGAGGTGTTCCACCACGAGGTGGCCGGTGCGGGGCAGTGTGAGATCGGCACCAAGTTCAGCACGCTGGTGGAGCGCGCCGACTGGACGCAGGTGCTCAAGTATGTGATCTGGAACGTGGCCGAGCGCTACGGCAAGACCGCCACCTTCATGCCCAAGCCGATGGCTGGCGACAACGGCAGCGGCATGCACGTGCATCAGTCGGTCTGGAAGGACGGCAAGAATCTGTTCGCTGGCGACGGATATGCAGGGCTGTCGGATTTCGCCCTCTATTACATCGGCGGCATCATCAAGCATGCCCGCGCCCTCAACGCGATCACCAATCCCACCACAAACAGCTACAAGCGCCTGGTGCCGGGCTTTGAAGCGCCGGTGAAACTGGCGTATTCGTCGCGTAACCGCTCGGCTTCCATCCGCATCCCGTATGTGGCTAACCCGAAGGCGCGTCGGATCGAAGCCCGGTTCCCCGACCCGATGGCCAACCCGTATCTGTGCTTTGCGGCCCTGCTGATGGCCGGTCTGGACGGCGTGGAGAACAAGATCCACCCGGGCGAAGCGGCCACCAAGGACCTCTATCACCTGCCGCCGGAAGAAGACAAGCTGGTGCCCACCGTCTGCCACAGCCTCGATCAGGCTCTGGAGTACCTGGACAAGGATCGCGCTTTCCTGACCAAGGGTGGCGTCTTCACCGACTCGATGATCGATGCCTACATCGAGCTGAAGATGCAGGAGGTCACGCGCTTCCGGATGGTGCCGCATCCGGTCGAGTTCGATATGTACTACAGCTTGTGATGGTGTGAATGCGGGCGGTTGTCTGGTCTGTTGACAACGAGCCCAAACTTGTGCAGCGATGATGGGGCGGCCGGTGTGCCGCCCCACGTCGTTTTCGGGGATACTGTGGGGCATGGGTATGCGCACAAGATGTTTGGAGTGCTGCGGTGTGTGGGTCGGGCTTGCGGTGGCGCTGGCGATGCTGCCGCCCGCGCTGGCGCAGGGCAGCAAGATCTGGCGCTGCGGCAACGAATACACCAACAACCCCGGAGCCGATCCCGTGGCGCGAGGTTGCCGTGAGGTGCAAGGGGGCAACCTGACGATCGTGGAAGGAACGCGCCCGGCCCAGCCTGCCGCAGGATCCCCTGCTTCTGCTGCGGCTGCTGGCAACAGCGGCCAGGCAGGCGCGCGCAGTGGGGGCGAACGGGTGGCTCCCGATCAGCAGCAGCAACGCGACCAGGAAGCGCGCCGTATCCTGGAGCAGGAGCTGCGCCGCGCGCAGGAACGTCTGGAGCAGGCCCGCGCGGATTACGCCGAAGGCCGCCCGCCGCGGCTGGCCCACGAGCGCACCGATGGACCGCGCTATCAGGCCCGGGTCGAGGAGCTGCGCGCCCGGCTTGAGCGGGCCGAGGCCGACGTGGCGGCGCTGCAGCGCGAGCTGGCGCGCCTGGGGCCGCCTGCGCAGCGCTGAGTTCGTGCGGGCGATGACGCGCTCCTCGGCGGCTGAATTCGCAGCCCTGGATCTGCTGGCCACGCTGGTGGCGGTGGTCGACGCCCAGGGCCGCATTCGCTTTGCCAACCACGCGCTGGAGGACGCCATTGGGCTTTCCCGGCGCAACCTGCGCGGGGTTGATCTGGCCGACTGGTTGATGCAGCCGGCCCTGTGGCACAACGCGCTGCAGGGGGCCCAGGCGCACGAATACGCCGTCATCCGCTACGACACCCAGCTGCGCCGGCTGCTGCGCGCGCCGCTGCCGGTGCATCTGGTGCTGGCGGCCACCGAAACGCGCCAACAGCGCATCGTCGAGATGTTGCCGCTGGAGCAACAAGCGCGCCAGGAGCGGGAAGAACGCCTGCTGGAGCAGGCCCAGGCCAACAAGGAACTGATCCGCAACCTGGCGCACGAAATCAAGAATCCTTTGGGCGGCATTCGTGGCGCGGCACAGCTGCTGCAGATGGAGCTGGCCGACCGCGCCGACCTGGCCGAGTACACCGACGTCATCGTGCACGAGGCCGACCGGCTGCAGGTGCTGGTGGACCGGTTGCTGGCGCCGCACCGCCGTGCCCCACAATGGGGCGACGTCAACATCCACGAAGTATGCGAGCGCGTGCGCGCCATTTTGTTGGCCGAATTTCCGCGCGGTTTGCAGGTGGTGCGCGACTACGACACCTCGATTCCGGAATTTCGGGGTGACCGTGAGCTGCTGATCCAGGCCGTGCTGAACCTGGCGCACAACGCCGCACAGGCCTTGCGCGAGCGCATCGAGGCGGGCGATGCGCGCATCACCTTGCGCACACGGGTGCAGCGCCAGGTGACGTTTGGCAAGCGGCGTGTGCGGCTGGCACTGGAATTGCATGTCATCGACAACGGCCCCGGCGTGCCCGAGGACATCCGCGATCGCATCTTCTACCCGCTGGTGTCCGGGCGTGACGGGGGAACAGGCCTGGGCCTGACGCTGGCGCAGACCTTTGTGCAGCAGCACCAGGGTCTGATCGAATGCGACAGCCGCCCCGGTCACACCGATTTCACGATCCTGATCCCGCTGGGCTGAGGCGGTTGGGCGCCAGCAGCGGGGCAGGATCGGCAGCGGCGAGGCGTGCCTATGAAACCGATCTGGATCGTCGACGATGACCCCTCCATCCGCTTCGTGCTGGAAAAGGCGCTGGCGCGCGAGGGGCTGGCCACGCGCAGTTTCGACAGCCCCAAGGCGGTGTTGGATGCGCTGGCGGACGGGGCCGACGACGGCCCCCAGGTGTTGGTCAGCGACATCCGCATGCCCGGCACCAACGGCTTGCAGCTGCTGGAGCAGGTGCGCCGCCAACGCCCGGGCCTGCCGGTCATCATCATGACGGCCTACTCCGACCTGGACAGCGCGGTGGCGGCGTTTCAGGGTGGGGCATTCGAGTACCTGCCCAAGCCGTTTGATCTGCCCAAGGCCGTCGAGCTGATTCGCCGTGCGGTCGAGGAAAGCCTGCGCGAAGAAGAAGACGCAGCCGAGGCGGTCAACAACGCTCCTGAAATCCTGGGGCAGGCCCCGGCGATGCAGGACGTCTTTCGCGCCATCGGCCGGCTCAGCCAGAGTCACGTCACGGTGCTGATCACGGGTGAGTCCGGCACCGGAAAGGAGCTGGTGGCGCGTGCGCTGCACAAGCATTCCCCGCGCGCCGGCGGGCCGTTTGTGGCCATCAACACCGCCGCCATCCCCAAGGATCTGCTGGAGTCCGAACTGTTCGGGCACGAGCGCGGGGCGTTCACCGGGGCACAGGCCCAGCGCCGCGGCCGCTTCGAGCAGGCTGAGGGGGGTACCCTGTTTTTGGACGAAATCGGCGACATGCCGCTGGAGCTGCAGACCCGCCTGCTGCGCGTGCTGTCGGATGGGCATTACTACCGCGTCGGTGGTCACGCGCCGCTGAAGGCCAATGTGCGCGTGATTGCCGCCACGCACCAGAACCTTGAGCAACGCGTCCGTGAAGGCGCGTTTCGCGAGGATCTGTACCACCGCCTCAACGTCATCCGCCTGCGCCTGCCGCCGTTGCGCGAGCGGCGCGAGGACATCCCGCTGCTGGCGCGCTTCTTCTTGCAGCACAGCGCGCGCCAGCTGGCGGTGGAGCCCAAGCGGTTGTCGGAGGTGGCGCTGGCGGCGCTGCAGGCGTTTGACTTTCCGGGCAACGTGCGTCAGCTCGAAAACCTCTGCCACTGGTTGACCGTGATGGCCCCGGCACAGGTGGTCGACGTCAAGGATCTGCCGCCGGAGGTGTTGCAGGCCCTGCCCCGAGCCCTTGCAGCGGATCCCGGCGCGGCGCAACAGGCAAGGCCGGCCAATGCCGCTGCCGCAGCAGCCGTCGTCACGGCGGCGGTGGGCTGGGAAGAGGCGCTGCGCTCGGAAGCCCAGCGTCTGCTCGCCGAAGGCCGGCGCGATGTGTGGGATGTGCTGTCGCAGCGTTTCGAGCGCTGCCTGATCGATGCCGCGCTGCAGAGCACGCACGGCCGGCGCATCGAGGCCGCGCAGCGCCTGGGCATCGGGCGCAACACCATCACCCGCAAGCTGCACGAGCTCGGCATCGACTGACCGCGCCCGCCGTTGCAAGGTGCTGCGTCAGGTCGCCGCCAGCGTCAGCACCACCGGGGCATGGTCGCTGGGCTGGGGGCGTTTGCGCAGCGCCCGCTCCACCTGGCAGGCGCGCGCCAGCGGCTGCAGCGCGTCGCTGATCAGGATATGGTCGATGCGCAGCCCGCGGTTTTTGACGAAGGCCAGCTGGCGGTAATCCCACCACGTAAAGGTGCCGGGCGGCGGATCGAACAGCCGCAGCGCATCGTGCAGCCCCAACGCCAGCAAGGCCTGCAACTCGGTGCGCTCGGCCGTGGTGCAGTGGATGGTTTCGCGCAAGCCCTCCGGGTCCCAGACATCGCGGTCGTCGAACGTGATGTTGAAGTCACCCAGCAGCACCAGGCGCGCATGGCGCTGCAGTTGCGGTGCCAGCCACGCGCGCAGGCTTTGCAGCCAGCGCAATTTGTACGCGAATTTGTCACTACCCGGGGCTTGCCCGTTGGGCACATACACCCCCACGACGCGCAGCGGCTCACCGCCGCCCGCCGGGTGCACGGTGGCGGCGATCAGGCGTGCCTGTTCATCAGGTTGGCCGGGTAGATGGCGTTGGACCTCGTGCAGCGTGCCCGGTGCGCGCACCAGCAGGGCCACGCCGTTGTAGGTTTTCTGTCCGAGCCAGACGGCGTCGTAGCCGGCCTGGCGCAGTGCCTCGAGCGGAAAGCGGTCATCGGGCAGCTTGAGCTCCTGCAGCGCCACGATATCGGGGGCGCGCTCGGCCAGCCAGTCCAGCAGCTGCGGTAGGCGCACGGCCAGGGAGTTGACGTTCCAGGTGGCGATCTGCATCGGGCAGGGTAGCATCCATCAAGAGTGGAGTTTGTGAGACAGTCGAAGTCAACTGTGGGGGGCGGGCTCTCGATTACGTTGCTTGCTGCAGCCAGTCCAGTTCGGCTGCGCTGAAGCCGGCGTGCAGGCGGGCGGTGGCGTTGAACGGGGGGCGTGGCCTGGGCGCAGCGTATTGTTGCAGCAGGTGCTGGTAGTGCTGCAGCGGCTGCAGCCCCGCGCGTTCGCACAGCCAGCAGTACCAGCGGTTGCCAATGGCCACGTGGCCCACTTCGTCGCGCAGGATCACCTCCAGCACCGCCTGCAGCGCCCGGGCCGCCGGGGTGCCGACGCGCGCCAGCTTGGCCTGGATCTGCGGCGTGGCATCCAGCCCGCGCGCTTCCAGCGTGCGCGGCACCAGCGCCATGCGTGCGACGATGTCGCCGGCGGTGCGCTCGCACATCGTCCACAGGCCATCGTGGGCCTGGAAGTCGCCGTAGTCCCAGCCGGTGCCCGGTGCGCGCGGCAGCGCGCGCAGATGCTGGCGCAGCGCATCGAAATGCTCGGCTTCCTCGGCCGCCACCCGCCACCAGTCGCGATAGAAGTCCGCCGGCATACCGGGGTAGCGCCACACGGCATCCAGCGCCAGGTTGCTGAGTTTTGACATCCGCAGGTAAGCCACCGCGATGAAGTTCTTTGCCGTCCGGAAGCCCCGCGCCGCGCGCTTGGCCTGCTGCAGCAATCCGTTCATCGATTCCACGAAGGCGTTCGAGCGGTGATCCAGCATGCCGCGCACCACGCCGTCCAGCTTGGTCTTGAGCGTCTGCGCGAGCTGCTTCATCGGGGCCAGACGACTGCGCCGCGCCCAACTCATCCAGGCTTGCAGGTCTCGCCGCGCCAGCGTCTCGTCGTTGTGCTGCCGGGCCTGCGCATAGACCTCGCGCAAGGCCATCTTCAACGCCCAGGCCCGCGCGCTCTTGAGCGTCGAGCGCTGCAGGCTGTGCATGCTCTGCCACTGCGCCGTGCTCCAGCTTTCAGGATTGCGGCGCATGCCCCACATCAGCTGCCGCTTGGCCTTCGGGCCCGCGGCCTGCAGCGCGCGCGCCACCGCTTGCGGCTCGTCTTGCACCTCCTGGCGGCGCACCGCGTCCATCGCCTCGACGGCCAGCGCCACGGCGTGGAAGTGGTCGTAGCTGATGGCCGCTGCGGGCAGGGCCAGCCCGGCGCCCTTGGCGTAGGCCGCGCTCATGTCCATGCAGATGTGGCGCACTTCGGCCGGGTCGCCCCCGTGCGCCTTCAAGTCCGCCACGAAGTCCAGCACGGTCTGGTGGTCGCGCCCCTCGGTGGCATAGAGCAGCCGCTTGCGCTGCAGGTCATGCACGACGGTGATGTAGTGCTGGCCCTTGCGCAGACTGGTCTCATCGATGCCGATCACCTCGACGCCGGCGAAGGACTCCAGCGCGCGCGCCTTCTCGACATAGAACTCGATGCGCCGCCACAGCTGTTTGTCGGCGCAGCGCAGCAGCTTGGCCGCCTGGCGCACCGGCAACTCGCGACACAGCGCCAGCGCCAGGGCTTCGAAGGCCGCCGTGAAGCCCGAACCAGGACGCGCCCAGGGCACCTCGAGCTGACTGGTCTTGCCACAACCGCCGCAGGCCACGCGCGGCACCTCGGCGTGCAGCCAGGCCTCAAACTGGAAGAAGTCCAGGTGGCGCCAGGAGCGCCGCAGCCGGTCGTGAACCTTCTGGCCGGCAGTGCCGCAGGCCGGGCAGGCAAGCAGGCCTGCACTGCAGCGGACCTCGAAGTCGATGCGCTTGCGCGCGGTGTCCAACTGCACATCCTGGACTTCCCACGGCGGCGCCAGCCCCAGCGCGCTGGTGAACAGCGCTTCAACCCCAATGCTCAACGCCAACCCCTCGATACGACAGCTTCAATGCGCCCCATGGACATGTGGACAGCCCGCTTGCGCGGCCTGTTCACATGCCCACAGGGCCCGGTTCATCGCCACCATTGTTGATGTTGGGTTCCACACGAAACGACGAGGGGCCGGTCTGGCCGGCTTGCTCTACGTGTTCTGGACTAACCAGATGTGGTGGTTCGTCGGGCTGTGGTGCGTGATGGTGTTCCTCGTCTTGCCCCTGGGCCTCTGGGTAGAGCGTCGTGTCGGTCTTTGACCTTGGGCAGGTCGTCATCACCAGAGCAGCAATCGAGTTCTGCGAGGACAACGCGGTTGACGCGGTGGATCTCGTTCGTCGGCACGCTCGGGGTGATTGGGGGCAACTGACTGCTGAAGATGTCGAGGCCAACGTGACGGCTGTTCGGCACGGTCTTCGAGTCTTCAGTTCGTACCCGTTCCCGGCCGGCAAAGTATGGGTCATCACCGAGGCGGACCGTAGCTCCACGTGCGTCTTGCTTCCTGACGACT
Source organism: Tepidimonas sp. (assembly GCA_025054905.1). Classification (GTDB taxonomy): domain Bacteria; phylum Pseudomonadota; class Gammaproteobacteria; order Burkholderiales; family Burkholderiaceae_C; genus Tepidimonas. The sequence goes on along the minus strand of JANWZF010000219.1, from coordinate 13,107 downwards.
ACTGACGGTCCGATATTCGAGTTGAGTATGAACGTCGATCTCGAACGAACCAGGCGCGTCTTTCAGAAGCTCATGCGGGTAGCACCGTGTCTCGAAAATCTCAACACCTCCGCGAGGTCAGTGTCTGCTGGATACCTGCCTCTGCAGTGCGAGGTATTAGAAACGGGTCGAGATTTTCGGCGCATCGCATTGGGGCAGTATTGGGTGTGCCCTTCAGGTGATTTGATTCCAGATCCAGACATCGAGATCGCGGTGTTCTTGGACTGGGAGCTTGCAGAAGCGACGACCTACCGCGATGCCTTCAGGTATGACGAGGCGTATCCGGTGATGGGCGAACCACCAGACTTTGAGGTGCACGGCCACATCAACGGCGTTCTAGAAACATGGCTGGATGCCCTCGCAGAGCAGGGGCATCTGCTTTCGCCTTGCCATCGTCAATCACAAAACCGCCACCTCGCCAGCGAATAGACGCGGATCCACACCGACGCCAACAAATGCAAGCCATCGCATGAAGCAAAGACGTGTCGGGTGGCGCGACGCTTTTCGGGCGGAGTTTCGCGCGTCACCAGCGGGCGCGACCTCAACGCCGCACTCTGGTCCGGCGGTGGCTGCTGCGTATTGCGGTCTCGACCGTGGCGGCCATTCATTGGGGCTGAGCAATCCAGTTGGCAATGCGTTCCACGACTTCTCTCTCCATGCCAATGAAGCCGTGCCAGTGCCGCGCTTCGCAGGGATCACCCACAGGATCGGCGCCGCCGTCCACCATCACCAGCCGCTTGACCGGCGCCTGGGTCAGCCCGCGAATGATGAGTGGGACTTCGTGCGGCCTGCAGTGCACGCACGCGTCCTTGGCGTGGTGCACCACCAGCACGGGTACCTTAATCGCGCCCAGATCTTGCCTCGGCACGGCGCCGACCTTCTTGTAGCTGACCACGCTAGAGGTGAGCACGATGCCGGCAACTTCGCTCTGCAGACGGATGCCGGCGGCCGTGGCCGAAACCGTGCCCCTGCTAGTACCGACCAGCCAGACCGGCTGGGCGCTGCGCGACTTGATTGCATCCAGCACTCGAGCGATGTCGGTCAGGTGGGCGTCACCGATGCGGTCGGCATAGTCGAGTTCCTCCAGGTCGGAAGGGCGCCCGAAGATGGCAACGTTGAAGCCGGCTTCGTTGAAGAAGCCCGCCGACCGCACAAGAAAGTTGCCGCTCTGCGGTTTGCCGTCTTCCACCCGGCCGAAACCACCGCCGCCGCCAGGGAACAGCAGCACTGTGCCTCTTGGGCTCTGCACGGCCTCCCAGAAGACCGTGGTTCTGACGCCATCGCGCGTTGGGATTCGAAGCACTTCACCCGCGTGGGCGGCCGCGGTCATTGTCAGGATGACTAGCGCCATCCATCGCATCTTGAGGAGGTTCATGCGGTGTCAGGAAGGGGTTAAGGCTGTACGCATTGCCCTTGAGGCGGCAGTCTGCGCATCGTGGCGACAGCGCTCATGCACAGGCTGAGGTTAGGTGACATTATTACAAACGATTTTGATCGCGTTGAATTCGATGTGCGCGATGGCATGCGCCAGCGCGGCGTGTCCCTCCGGGGTGAAGGGCGAGCGCTGCGGCACGGTGCCGGGGTCGACCAGCTCGGGGCGCTCGGGTCGCCCGGGGAGCGCATGGCCTGGGGGTACCGTCAGCACCGCGTGGGTCTGAAGCCAGCCCTCGTGGGCCAGACCGTGTGCCTGCCAGCGCGCCCAGGCCGCACGCACGCCGGCCACTTTGGCACTCGGGTCGGGCTGCAGCAGCCAGTGCAACGCCAACTGGCGCATGTCGCTTGAGGCAGCTGGGAGGGTGGACGGCGGAGCTGGCATCCGTACAATTCTACGGATGGCGATCTACCACCTTGACGATTGGCGTCCGGACATCCACCCCAGCGCTTACGTGGCCGAAGGGGCGCGCGTCATTGGGCGTGTGCAGCTGGCCGCCGAGGTCAGCGTCTGGGATGGGGCCGTGCTGCGCGGCGACAACGATCCCATCGTCATCGGCGAAGGCAGCAACATCCAGGATGGCAGCGTCTTGCACACCGACGTCGGGGTGCCCCTGACCATCGGGCCGCGGGTCACGGTGGGCCACCTGGTGATGCTGCATGGGTGCACGATCGGCGAGGAGTCGTTGATCGGCATCGGCGCGGTGGTGCTCAACGGCGCGCGCATCGGGCGTCACTGTCTGGTGGGGGCGGGGGCACTGGTCACCGAAGGCAAGGAGTTTGCGGATGGCTCGTTGATCCTGGGCAGTCCGGCCAAGGTGGTGCGCAGCTTGACGGCGGCCGAGATCGAGGCGCTGCGCGCCAGCGCCCAGCACTACATCGACAACGCGCGGCGCTTCCGGGCCGGCTTGCGTCGGCTCGATACCTAACCAGGAAAAGCGCGCGTGTCTGAGCTGCAACGGTTTTTGTTCGATGGCGCGCCGGTGCGTGGAGCGCTGGTGCGGCTGACCGAGGACTGGCGTGCGTTGCTGCAACGGCGCGAGCAGACGGGCGGTTACGTCGCGCCAGTGACCGCCTTGCTTGGCGAGATGACGGCGGCAGCCGTGCTGCTGCACACCAACATCAAATTTGCTGGGGCGCTGGTGCTGCAGATTCTGGGGGATGGTCCGGTCAAGGTCGCGGTGGCCGAGGTGCAGCCGGATTTGGCTTTTCGCGCCACAGCCTCCGTCGTCGGCGAAGTCGCCCCCGATGCCCCGCTGGCGGACATGGTCAACGTGCTGGGGCAAGGGCGTTGCGCCATCACGCTGGATCCGCGCCAGCAGCAGCCGGGGCTCAAGCCCTACCAAGGCGTGGTGCCGCTGATCGATGACCACGGGCAGCGGCTGCCGACGCTGGCCGCGATGCTGGAGCATTACATGCACCGCAGCGAGCAGCTCGACACGCGCCTGGTGCTGGCCGCCGATGAGCGGGTGGCCGCTGGCCTGCTGATCCAGCGCATGCCCACCAGCGGCCAAGGCAACCTGGCTGGTACCGCGGCGGGCCGCGGTCGGGCCGATGAGACTGATGGCGACGAGGACTTCCGCCGCATCGCGTGGCTGGCGGCCAGTCTCAAGCGCGAGGAGTTGCTGAACCTGCAGGGCGATGCGATCCTGCATCGCCTGTTCTGGCAAGAGCGGCTGCTGCGTCTGGTGCCGCAGGGTGCTGCGGTGGTGCCGCATTTTGCATGCACCTGCTCGCGCGAGCGGGTGGCCTCGATGCTGCGCGGGCTCGGGGTGCAGGAGGTCGAGGCCATCCTGGCCGAGCAGGGCGAGGTGGACGTGGCGTGCGAATTTTGCGGCCAGCGTTACCGCTTCGACCCGGTGGATGCGGCGCGGCTGTTTCTGGAGCCCGCCCAGCAGGGGCCCGGCAGCCAGCGTCTGCACTAGCCACGCAACGCTGCGCGCCGCCGGGCACTAGCGGTCGGGGGACCCGCTGCCAGAGGCCGGGCGCTGGATCTGCACAAAGATTTCGTCGGGCTTGACCAGTCCGAGCTCCAGACGGGCGATTTCTTCCACCGTCTCCAGCCCCTCGCGCAGGTCACGCACCTCGGCGGCCAGTCGCTCGTTGCGCTGGCGCGCCTGTTCGTTGGCTTGTTCGGCCTGTGCCACTTCGCGCCGCAGCGCACGGACCTCGGCCACGCTGGCGCGGCCAAGCCAGATTTGGCCCTGCACCCACGCCAGCAGCCCCAGCAACAACAGCGTCACCCAGCGCGCCGGGCGCATCGGGTCCCGTCCTGCCCGCGCTTCAGCGCAGGTTGTACAGGGCGTCGCGGCCCGGATAGACCGCCACGTCGCCCAGGTCCTCCTCGATGCGCAGCAGCTGGTTGTATTTGGCCATGCGGTCGCTGCGGCTCATCGAGCCGGTCTTGATCTGACCGGCGTTGGTGCCCACCGCGATGTCGGCAATCGTGCTGTCTTCGGTCTCGCCCGAGCGGTGGCTGATGACGGCGGTGTAGCCGGCGCGCTTGGCCATTTCGATGGCGGCAAACGTCTCGGTGAGCGTGCCGATCTGGTTGATCTTGATCAGAATCGAGTTGGCGATGCCTTTGGCAATGCCTTCCTTCAGGATCTTGGTGTTGGTGACGAACAGGTCGTCGCCCACCAGCTGCACCCGCTTGCCCAGGCGCTGGGTCAGCAGCGCCCAGCCATCCCAGTCGCCTTCGGCCATGCCGTCTTCGATGCTGACGATCGGGTATTTGTCGCACCAGGCGGCCAGCATATCAGCCCACTGCGAGGCATGGAGCGTCAGGCCCTCGCCCTCGAGGTGGTAGCGTCCGTCGCGGTAGAACTCGCTGGAGGCACAGTCCAGGCCCAGGGCGATCTGGGTGCCGGCGGTGTAGCCTGCCTTGTCGATCGCCTCCAGGATCAGCTGGATCGCCGCCTCGTGGTTGGCCACGCTCGGGGCAAAGCCACCCTCATCGCCGACGGCGGTGCTCATGCCACGGTCGTGGATGATTTTTTTCAGCGCGTGAAACACCTCGGCACCCCAGCGGATGGCTTCGCGCAGCGAGGGCGCCCCCACCGGCAGGATCATGAACTCCTGCAGGTCGAGGTTGTTGTTGGCATGCGCCCCGCCATTGATGACGTTCATCATCGGCACCGGCAGCGTGGTGGCGGCGCTGCCGCCGAAATAGCGGTACAGCGGCAGCCCCGATTCTTCGGCAGCCGCGCGCGCCACGGCCATGCTGACAGCCAGCAGCGCGTTGGCGCCGAGGCGGCTTTTGTTTTCGGTGCCATCCAGCTCGATCAGTGTCTTGTCCAGAAACGCCTGTTCGCTGGCATCCAGCCCCAGCACCGCCTCGCTGATTTCGGTGTTGATGTGTTCGACGGCTTTCAGCACCCCTTTGCCGAGGTAGCGGCCCGGGTCGCCATCGCGCAGCTCGATGGCTTCACGGCTGCCGGTGGAGGCGCCCGAGGGCACGGCCGCGCGCCCCATGACGCCCGACTCCAGCAACACGTCGCATTCGACCGTGGGGTTGCCGCGGCTGTCGAGGATTTCGCGGCCGACGATATCGACGATGGCGCTCATGCAAAAGGTTCCTTCCGTGTCTTCAGGGTGAACAATGAAATGGGGAACAATCCATCAGGGGTGCGGCGGGCCAGGCTGGTCCAGCCCTTCGACCGCGATCATGCGCATGACGGCCGCGCCGGCACGCGCCTGACGGGCGCGGCGGTATTCGGGGGAGTCGTAAAACGTCTGTGCGGCTTGCACGGTGGGAAAGCGCAGCACGACGATGCGGCTGGGCTGCCAGTCGCCCTCCAGCACCGTGACGGCCCCACCCCGCACCAGCACCTGCGCGCCGTGGGTCTGGATGGCGTGCGTGGACCAGCGCTTGTAGTCCTCGTACTGCTCGGGGTCGGTGACGTCGACGTCAGCGATGATATAGGCGCTCATGATGGATCGGTGGGGGTGTCGAGGACGCGCTGCAGCACGAGGCCGGCAAAGCGCAGCAGGGTGTCCAGCTCGCGGTCGATGACCGCGCGCGCGATCTCGGGGTCGAGATCCTGGTATTCGTGCACAAGGACGTTGCGAAACGCCACCATGCGGCCGAGTTGAGCGGCCAGCCCGGTGTCGATCCAGCCGTGGCGGGCCAGCGCCTGAAACGCGGCGCGTGCGCTTTCGGGCGCACCCAGTCCCGCCTCGGCTACGATCAGGTTAGCCATGTCGATGGCCTGTTCGCAGGCGCGCTGGACGTTGAGCAGCGCTGCGTCCTGGTGCGTGAAGTCGTGCGCGAAGTCGTCGGTGGCGGCGCGCTCGGCGCGCGCCCGCTGCACGGCGCGCTGCAGCCGTTGGGCCTTCTGGGCCAGCACTTCGCGCAGCGTCGGCGTCACGCGGCGGACTCCTGCAGCTCGGTGGCGAGCGCCCGCAGCGCCACGCGGCGGACCGGTTGCAGATCCTGCCAGTCGCGCAGCACGCGCGCCCACAGGCGCCAGGCGTCGCGCTCATCCTGCGCCAGCAGCAGCCGTCCGCTCGACAGGACGATGAACTGCGTCACGGTCGGCGCGCGCGCCAGGTCTAGCAGATCCACTTCGCGCCCGAGACGGTCGCCCAGAAGCGCAGCCGCCTGCAGCCAGCGCTCGGCAGGCAACGGCATGGGCAGCCACACCGCCACGTCCAGATCGCTGTCGGGGCGCAGCGTGTCGCGCGCCGCGCTGCCGTGCAGCCAGGCGAGCGTCGCTTCCGGCAGCGCGTCGTGCAGCGCCGCGCGCAGCGTCTCGTCGAGCGGGTGGGTCTGTGGCGGCGTCATCGGGCGGCGAACTCCGCTTCCAGCAACGGCTGGCGCTTGACGACGTCATCGAGCTCGCGCAGCGACTCCAGCAGCGGCCGCATGGACGCCAGCGGCTCGGCGTTGGGGCCGTCGGACAGCGCGTGTGCCGGATCGGGGTGGGTTTCCATGAACAGGCCCGCCACCCCAACGGCCACCGCCGCGCGCGCCAGCGGCGGCACAAACTCCCGTTGCCCCCCGGAGCTGCTGCCTTGCCCACCGGGTAGCTGCACACTGTGCGTGGCGTCAAACACCACCGGCGCGCCGCTGTCGCGCATGATCACCAGGCTCCTCATGTCGGAGACCAGGTTGTGGTAGCCGAAGCTGTAGCCCCGCTCGCAAGCCAGAAAGTTGTCCTCGGGCAGGCCCTTTTCGCGCGCGGCTGAGCGGGCCTTGTCGATGACGTTTTTCATGTCGTGCGGGGCAAGGAACTGGCCCTTCTTGATGTTGACCGGTTTGCCCGACTGTGCCACGGCACGGATGAAGTCGGTCTGGCGGCACAGAAACGCCGGGGTCTGCAGCACGTCCACCACGGCGGCCACGGTGGGGACTTCGGCCTCGGTGTGCACGTCGGTCAGCACCGGCACGCCGATTTCGCGGCGCACCTTGGCCAGGATTTCCAGGCCGCGCTCCATGCCCAGGCCGCGATAGGAGCTGCCACTGGAGCGGTTGGCCTTGTCGTAGCTGCTCTTGAAGATGAACGGAATGCCCAGCGTGTGCGTGATCTCTTTGAGCTGGCCCGCCACATCCAGCTGCAGCTGCTCGCTTTCGATCACGCACGGGCCTGCGATCAGAAAAAAAGGCCGGTGCAGACCGACCTCGAAGCCACACAGCTTCATGACGCATGCTCCTGCCGCTGGCGCTGGTACGCCAGCGCGGCGGCGATGTAGGCGTTGAACAGCGGGTGCCCGTCCCACGGAGTGGACTTGAACTCGGGGTGGAACTGCACCCCCATGAACCAAGGATGCACGTCCTGCGGCAGTTCGACGATCTCGGTGAGCTGCTCGCGCTGCGTCAGCGCGGAGATCACCAGCCCTGCAGCGCGCAGCCGGTCCAGGTACTGCGTGTTGGCCTCGTAGCGGTGGCGGTGGCGCTCGGTGACCACCGGACCGTAGATCTGGTAGGCCAGCGTGCCGGGCTGCACATCGGCGCTTTGGGCCCCCAGGCGCATCGTGCCACCCAGGTCGGTGCTGGCGTCGCGCTTCTGGATCGTGCCATCGGCATCCTGCCACTCGTCGATCAGCGCGATCACCGGATGCGGCGTGTGAGGGTCGAATTCGGTGGAATTGGCGCCCTCCAGCCCCGCGACGTGGCGCGCAAACTCGATCGTGGCCACCTGCATCCCCAGGCAGATGCCCAGGTACGGCACGCGCTGCTCGCGCGCGTAGCGCGCGGCACGGATCTTGCCCTCGACGCCGCGCTTGCCAAACCCGCCGGGCACCAGGATTGCGTCAAAGCCCGCCAGCCGCGCGGCGACGTCGCCGCTTTCCAGCGTCTCGGAGTCGATGTAGGTGATGGCCACGCGCACGTGGTTTTTCAGTCCGGCGTGGCGCAGCGCCTCGTTGAGCGATTTGTAGCTGTCGGACAGGTCGACGTACTTGCCCACCATCGCGATGCGCACCTCGCCCTGCGGGTGCTCGACCTCATAGACCAGGTCGTCCCAGCGCTTGAGGTTGGCCGGGGGCGTGTGCAGGCGCAAGCGGTCGCAGATCAGCCCATCGAGTCCCTGCTCGTGCAGCACGCGCGGCACCTTGTAGATGGTGTCGACGTCGGGCATCGAAATGACGCCCCACAGCGGCACATTGGTGAACAGGCTGATCTTTTCGCGCTCTTCGTCCGGAATGGTGCGGTCGGCCCGGCACAGCAGCGCATCGGGCTGGATGCCGATTTCGCGCAGCTTTTGCACCGTGTGCTGGGTCGGCTTGGTCTTGAGCTCGCCGGCAGCGGCGATGTAGGGCACGTAGGTCAGGTGCACGAAGGCCGAATGGTTCGGGCCCAGGCGCAGGCTCATCTGGCGCGCAGCCTCCAGAAACGGCAGCGACTCGATGTCGCCGACCGTGCCGCCGATTTCGGCGATGGCCACGTCGACCCCTTCGGCACCGCGCTGGATGAAGGCCTGGATCTCGTTGGTGACGTGCGGGATGACCTGCACCGTCTTGCCCAGGTAGTCGCCGCGGCGCTCTTTTTCCAGCACCGACTTGTAGATCTGGCCGGTGGTGAAATTGTTGCTGCGCTTCATGCGGGTGGTGATGAAGCGCTCATAGTGGCCCAAATCCAGGTCGGTTTCGGCGCCGTCGTCGGTGACGAACACCTCACCGTGCTGAAACGGGCTCATCGTGCCCGGATCGACGTTCAGGTAAGGGTCGAGCTTGATCAGCGTGACTTTCAGGCCGCGCGACTCCAGCAACGCGGCCAGCGACGCTGAGGCGATCCCTTTGCCCAGGGACGACACCACGCCGCCAGTGACAAACACGTACTTGGTCATGACGTTGGGCGGGCCGCGCGCACGGCCCGTCGGTGGAAAGGCCGATTATAAAAGCCGACCCCCCGGTGCGCTGGCGGCGCTATAGTGCGGCCGCATGAAAGATCTGCATGACAAGCGCATCGTGCTGGGACTGTCGGGTGGCATCGCCTGCTACAAGGCGGCCGAGCTGTGTCGCCAGCTGGTGCAGGCCGGCGCGCAGGTGCGGGTGGTGATGACGCAGGCGGCTGCGCAGTTCATCACGCCGGTGACGATGCAGGCCTTGAGCGGCCAGCCGGTGGTGGCCAGCCAGTGGGACGCGCGCGAGCCCAACGCGATGGCGCACATCAACCTGGGCCGCTGGGCGGACGCCATCGTGGTGGCGCCGGCCAGCGCGGACTTCATCGCCCAGCTTGCCCAGGGGCGGGCCGGTGAGCTGCTGGCGCTGCTGTGCCTGGCGCGGCCGGCGCAGCGGGTGCCGCTGCTGCTGGCGCCGGCGATGAACCGCGAGATGTGGGCACACCCGGCCACCCAGCGCAACCTCGGCCAGGTGGCCGCCGACGGCGCGGTGGTGCTGGGGGTGGGGCAGGGCGAGCAGGCCTGTGGCGAGGTGGGCGATGGGCGCATGCTGGAGCCGGAGGAAATCGTCGAGGAACTCGTCGCGCACCTGCAGCCGGACCGGCTGGCTGGCCAGCGCGTGCTGGTGACCGCCGGACCCACGTTCGAGCCGATCGACCCGGTGCGCGGCATCACCAACCTCAGCAGTGGCAAGATGGGCTTTGCGGTGGCGCGTGCCGCGCGCGAGGCCGGGGCCGAGGTCACGCTGGTGGCCGGCCCGGTGCATCTGCGCACGCCCCGTGGCGTGCGCCGGGTGGATGTGCAGACCGCGCAGCAGATGCTGGCCGCCGTGCTGGCCGAGGCCGAGCGCGCCACGGTGTTCGTGGCCACGGCGGCGGTGGCGGACTGGCGGCCGGCGCACGTGGCCGCCCACAAGCTGAAGAAGGACGGCAGCGGCCAGCCGCCCGCCCTCGCGTTGGCGGAAAACCCCGACATCCTGGCCACCGTGGCGGCCAGCCCGCGCGCGCGCAGCGGGGCGCTGTACTGCGTGGGCTTTGCGGCCGAGAGCCACGACCTCCTCAAACACGCCCAGGCCAAGCGCGCACGCAAGGGCGTGCCGCTGCTGGTGGGCAACATCGGGCCAGCCACCTTCGGGCGCGATGACAACGCGCTGCTGCTGGTGGATGAGCGCGAGGCGGTGGAGCTGCCGCCGGCCCCCAAACTCGTGCTGGCGCGCCAATTGGTGGCCGAAATTGCGCGCCGGCTCGGTCAGCCGCAGGCGGCCGACTGACGCGACGGACGCGCGCTCAGGCATGTGCGGCCGCGCGGCACCAGCTCAGCGGGGCTGCAAGCCCTCGCCGCCTCACGCCGCCGGCCGGATGCGGAACCACAGCGCATACAGCGCCGGCACAAACAGCAGCGTGATGGCAGTGCCTACCGCCACGCCGCCGATCAGCACGTAGGCCAACGGCCCCCAGAAGGTGTCGAGCGTCAGCGGCACAAAGGCCAGCACCGCGGCCAGCGCGGTCAGCACCACCGGCCGGGCGCGCTGCACGGCGGCCTCCACCACGGCGTCGAAGGCGGCCATGCCGGCCTTGAAGTTGTCGGCCACCTGCTGCGTCAGGATCAGCGTGTTGCGCATCAGGATGCCAGCCAGTCCGGTCAGGCCCAGCAGCGCCACGAACCCGAACGGCTGCCAGAACACCAGCAGCGCCAGCACCGCACCGATCAGCCCCAGCGGCGCGGTGGCCACCACCATGAAGGTGCCGGCAAATGAGCGCATCTGCAGCATGATGAAGATCAGCATCGCCGCCACCATCAGCGGCTGCAGCTTCTGGATCGACAGGTTGGCTTTTTCCGACTGCTCAACCGACCCGCCGATGGCCACCCGGTAGCCGGGTGGCAGCTCGGCGCGCAGCGGCTGCAGCGCCTGCCACACCTGCGCGGTCACGTCGTTGGGCTGGGCACCGCGCACCTCGCCCTGCACCGCGACGAACGGCTCACGGTTGTAGCGCTTGATGACCGGCTCTTCGTAGCGCACCTCCAGCGTGCCCAGCTGTGCCACCGGTACCTTGCGCCCGTCACGGTTGAGCAGCTCCAGTTGGCCGACCGTGTCCGCATTGGGGCGCGCCCCCAGCACCGCGCCGCGTGCCACCAGCTCCACCGTGCGCGATCCCAGCCGCAGCTGCGTCACCGGCACGCCGTCCAGCAGGGTTTGCAGCTGCTGCGCCACGTCCTGCGGGGTCAGCCCCAGCAGGCGCAGCCGTTGGGGATCGGTGCGCAGCGCCAGCACCGGCACGCGCTCGTCCCACTCCAGGTGCGCATCGACCACATGCGGGTGGGCGGCCATGATCTCGCGCACCCGGTGCGCCAGGCGGCGCAGCTCCAGGGGATCGGGGCCGAAGACGCGGAACTGCACCGGCCAGGCCACCGGTGGGCCGTACAGCAGCCGAGCCACGCGGATGCGCGCCTCCGCAAATTCGCCGTTGCGGATGTGCTCCTGCAGCGTGGCGATGATGCGGTCGCGGCTGGCCTCATCGTGCGCCACGACGATCAGCTTGCCAAACGCCGGGTTGGGGGGCTCGGGGTTGGCCGAGATAAAGAAGCGCGGCGCGCCCGCCCCGACGTAGGCGGACAGCGTTTTGACCTCCGGCATCGGTGCCAGAATCGCCTCCAGCCGCCGCACCGTCTGATCGGTCACGCGCACGCTGGTGCCTTGCGGCAGGTAGACGCTGACCAGCACCTCGGGGCGGTCGCTGCTCGGAAAAAACTGCTTGGGCACCACCTTGGCCATGGCGAGCGCCGCCAGCGCCAGCAGCACCACGGTGGCGGCCACCACGGTCTTGCGCTGCGTCACGCACCAGGCCACCAGCGCACGCAGCCGGCGGTAGAGGGGAGTCTGGTAAAGCTGGTCATGCCCGTGGCGGGCTTCGGGCGGCACGTCACGCAGCATCTTGACGCCCAGGTACGGCGTGAAGGTGACCGCCACCAGCCACGACACCAGCAGGCTGATGCCCAGCACCCAGAAGATGTTGCCGGCGTATTCGCCCACACCAGAGCGCGCAAAGCCGATCGGCAAAAAGCCCGCCACCGTCACCAGCGTGCCAAACAACATCGGCGCGGCGGTCACGTTCCAGGCGTGGGCCGCGGCGCGCACGCGGTCCCAGCCTTCCTCCATCTTCACCAGCATCATCTCCACGGCGATGATGGCGTCGTCCACCAGCAGCCCCAGCGAGATGATCAATGCCCCGAGCGTGATGCGGTCCAGGTTGATGCCCATCGCCTTGAAGACCACGAAGCTCAAGCCCAGTGTCACCGGCACCGCGATGCCCACGATCAGGCCCGCGCGCAACCCGATGGCCAGCATGCTGACGCCCATCACCACCGCCACGGCCACCAGAAACTTGATCTGGAACAGGTTGACCGCCTTGGCAATCGCGTCGGCCTGGTTGGTCAGCTGGGTCAACTCCAGCCCGAGCGGTAATTCGGCCTTCTCGCGCTCCAGGAAGGCGGCCAGCCGCTGCCCGAGCTGCAGGCCGTTGTCGCCCTTGTTCATCACCACGCCGATCAGCACCGCTTCCTGCCCGCGCGCACGCACCAGGTAGCTGGGAGGATCCTCGTAGCCGCGGCGGATGGTGGCGATGTCGCCCAGGCGGATGACCTTGCTGCCGGCGCGGATCGGCAGAGCCGCCAGCGCCTCGGGGTCGGACAGGTCAGCATCCAGCCGGATGTGCAGCCGCGGGCCGTCGGTTTCCAGCCGCCCGGTGGGCACCAGGCGGTTGCTGGCATCGATCGCTTCAAAAATGGCCTGCGGCGACAGCCCCAGGTTGACCAGCCGGGCGTTGTCGAATTCGACGTACACACGTTGCGTGCGCTCGCCCAGCAGCACGGCCTTGTGCACTCCCTCGATGCGCTGAATCTGGTCGCGCAGGCGCTCGGCTTCGCGCACCAGCTCGTCGTTGGGCAGCTTGGGCGCGGTCAGCGCCAGCAGGCTGAAGTAAACATCGGCAAAGTCATCGTTGGCGATCGGCCCGATGACCCCCGCGGGCATGTCACGCTGTGCGTCCCACATGCGCTTGCGCACCTGGTAGAACAGCTCCGGCACCCGCGCCTGCGGCGTGTAGTCGTGGAACTCCACCTGCAGCGTGGCCTGGCCGGGCCGGATCGTCGTCTCGACGCGGTACAGGTATTCGACCTCCTGGATCTTTTTCTCCAGCCGATCCACCACCTGATCCTGCAGCTGCTGGGGGCTGGCGCCCGGCCAGGCCACGTTGACCTGCATCACCCGCACCGTGAAGGCCGGATCCTCCGCCCG
>JANWZF010000340.1 GCA_025054905.1 Tepidimonas sp. | reverse complement strand
TGTTGTTGGTAGCCCTTGAGCACCTCCTCGCGCAGCACGCCCCAGATCGCGGCGTGCAGTTCGAGAAAGCGCGGGGTCATCTTCACCTCGGCGACGTCGCGCGGGCGCGGCAGGTCGATGGCGAATTCGCCAATCGGGCGTGCGGCCGGCCCGGCGCTCATCACCACCACGCGGTCGCTCATCGCAATGGCCTCATCCAGGTCGTGCGTGATGAACAGCACGGCCTTGCGCTTGGCCTGCCACAGCGCCAGCACCTCGTTTTCCATCAGCTGCCGGGTCTGGATGTCCAGTGCCGAAAAGGGCTCGTCCATCAGGATGATGTCGGGGTCGAGCACCAGCACCTGCGCGAGACTCGTGCGCTTGCGCATGCCGCCGCTCATCTGGTGCGGATAGCGGTCGCCAAAGCCGCCCAGCCCGACGCGGCGCAGCCATTCCTCGGCCAGCGCGCGCGCCTCGGCGCGGGGCACGCCGCGAAACTCCAGCCCCGCCATCACGTTGCCCAGCGCGGTGCGCCACGGCATCAGGCTGTCGGCCTGGAACATGTAGCCCGCGCGGGTGTTGAGGCCCACCAGCGGCTGGCCGAAGATGCGCACCGTACCCCGGCTGGGCACGAGCAGCCCCGCGGCCACGTTGAGCAGCGTGCTCTTGCCGCAGCCGGTGGGGCCGACCACGCTGACGAATTCGCCCGCGCCCACCGTCAGCGAAACGCGCTCGACCGCCGTGTAGCGCTGGCCAGGGGCGTGGTTGCTGATGAAGGTGCAGGCGATGTCCTGCAATTCGATGGCCGGCGTCGTCACGTCAGCCTTTCGGGTACTTGGCGTTGGCCTTGTGCACGAAAGCATTGGTGTAGGTGCCCGCCAGATCGAGCGGCGCGCTGGCCAGCTTGTCGTCCACGCTGGCCAGCGCGCGCAGCGCGGTCTCGGGCCCCTTGGGCGGGATCAGGCCATCGGGCGACAACGCAGGTTTGGCCGCCAGAAAGCCATCGATGTACACCGCGCGGTCGCCCAGCAGGTAGCTTTCCGGCACCACCTTGATGATGTCGCCGGGGCCAGCGCGCTGGATCCATTTGTTGGCACGCACGATTGCGTGTGTCAGGGCCTGCACCGTGTTGGGGTGCTTGTCCACGAACGGCACCGGCGCGTACAGACAGCCGGCCGGCATCGGGCCAGCGAACACCTTCTCCGCTTCGGCCGGCTGACGGGTGTCGACCACGATGCGCAGATCGCCCGAGCGCTGCAGCAGCGTGATCACCGGATCCAGGTTGCTGATGGCGTCGATCTGGCCGGCGCGCATCGCGGCCACCGCCCCGTTGCTGGCGCCCACGCCGATGACACTGACATCGCTGGGTTTGAGCCCGGCCTTGGCCAGCACGAAGTTGAGCATGATGTGCGTGGAGCTGCCCGGGGCCGTGACCCCGATCTTTTTGCCCTTCAGGTCGGCCACCGACTTGAAGTTGGGCAAGGTCTTGGGGTTGATGCCCAGCACGATCTGCGGGGCCAGTCCCTGCAGCACAAAAGCGCGCATCGGCTGCCCTTTGGCCTGCATGTTGATGGTGTGCTCGAAGGCGCCGGAGACGACGTCGGCGCTGCCGCCCACCACCGCCTGCAGCGCGCGCGCCCCGCCGGCGAAGTCCACGATCGTGACGTCCAGCCCCTCGGCCTTGAAGTAGCCCAG
>JANWZF010000298.1 GCA_025054905.1 Tepidimonas sp. | reverse complement strand
CTACCTGACCGCGCGCGGCACCCAAAGCGCGGCCACCTTGGGATTGTCGTTTTTGGCCTCCGGGCTGGGTGCCTGGATCCTGTTTGTGCCGCCCGAAATCGGCGCCTTCGTCGGCCCGGTGGCGCTGGCGGGCTATGCGCTAGGGGCGGCGCTGCCGTTTCTCGTGCTGGCCTGGTGCGCCCCGGCGCTGCGCCGCATGCTGCCGGCCGGGCGCAGCCTGACCGACTATGCCGGTCAGCGTCTGGGCCCGGCGGTGCGACTTTGGGTGCTGGCGCTGTCGTTGCTGTACATGTTGTGCTTTCTGGCCGCCGAGCTGACCGCGCTGGGCAGCGTGGTGACGCTGCTGACCGGCGGTGACGGCCGCTGGGCGGTGGTGGCGGTGGCACTGGCCACACTCACTTACACCGCCTGGGGCGGACTGCGGGCCAGCCTGGCCACAGATCGTTGGCAGGCCTGGGGCATCGTCGCGTTGCTGCTGCTGGTGGGCGGCGGGTTGTCGATGCAGTCTGCCGGGGCGACGCCGCCCCCCAGCGCCCCGGCCAGCGCACCGCTGCCTGTGGGGCTGTCGGTGGGCGCGACCCTGCTGATCGCCGTCACGGCTGCCAACCTGTTTCACCAAGGCTATTGGCAGCGGGTTTGGGCCGCCCAGGACGTGCGCGCGCTGCACCGTGGCGCATGGTGGGGCGCCTTGGGCAGCGCCGCGGCCATCGCCGTGGTCGGTGCCTTGGGCATGATGGCCGCCCAGCGCGGGCTGCCGCTGGGCACCCCACCGGTGCCGCTGTTTGCGTTGGTGCAGCAGGCGCAGCCGGCCATCATGCTGGCGGTGCTGGTGCTGGCAGTGGCGCTGGTGGCCTCGTCGGTGGATACGCTGCAAAACGCCCTTGCGTCGCTGCTGGTCACGCAGCACCACGGGGCGACCCTGCGGGCAGCCCGCTGGGCCACGGTGCTGCTGATGCTGCCGGTGATCGTGGTGGCCTGGCAGGGCCTGTCGGTGCTGCGGCTGTTTCTGGTGGCCGACCTGCTGTGCGCCACCGCGGCCGTGCCGCTGTTGCTGGGCCTGTGGCCGCGCACGCCGCGTGGGGCCGCCCTGGCCGGCATGGCAGCCGGTCTGGCCGGCGCGGTACTGCCAGGGGCCTGGAGCAGCGGCAGCCTGTGGCAGGGGCTGGTGGCCGCCACCTTCCCGACCAACGTACCGACGCTGGCCCCGTTTGTCGGGGCCCTTGCGGCCTCCACCGTGACCACGCTGACCTTGACCGCCCTGGCCCCGGTGCGCCGCCACGGGGCCACGGCCTGACCTGCCCTTTTTATCCAGCCGTCGAACCCCGGCGCCACCACGCGGCGCCAGGGCGGCCGGACGGCTCAGGCCCGCGCATCGCCCCAGCGCAGCGGGCAGCGGTCGTCACCGACGTAGGTGGCGCGTCCGTAGCGGTCGACGCAATAGCTGGGCGAGACGATCATGTCCTGAAACAGCATCCCGGCACCGATGCGCGTGTATTCGAACAGAATGCTGCGCTCCACGCGCGAGCCGGCACTCAGATGCGAGCCATGCCCGATCCAGGCGGGTCCGACGATCGAGCAGCCCGGCTCCAGCCGCACGCTCGAGCCAATGTAGACCGGTCCGGTGATCTGCACCCGCTCGAAATCAAGACGCGTGTTCAGGCCCACCCACACGCCCGGTCGAACCTCGGTGCCCGGCATGCGCATGTCGGCGATCTCACCGCTCAAGACGCGCTGCAGCACCGACCAGTAATCGCTGACGCGGCCGATGTCGATCCAGTGAAACGGCCGGCTCTGGGCGTAAAACGGCAGGCCCCGCTCCACCAGCAACGGAAAGAGTTGGCTGCCGATGTCAAACACCTGACCGGACGGCACCAAATCGAGCACCTGCGGTTCGAAGATGTAGATGCCAGTGCTGGCCAGGTTGGAGCGCGCCTCCTCGGGCCGGGGTTTTTCCTGGAACGAGCGCACCCGGCCGTCCTCGTCGGCCACCACGATGCCGTAGTTGGCCACCTGCTCGCGCGGCACCGGCAAGGTCACGACGGTGGCCAACGCCCCTTTGGCGCGATGTTCGGCCACCGCCGCCGTGATGTCCAGATCCACCAGGGCATCCCCGCACAGGACGATGGTGGTGTCGTCGAAAAAGCCGCTCATGTCCTGGATGCGCTTCATGCCACCGGCCGACCCCAGCGGCCGCGGCAGGATATCGCCATGCTCGTACACGCCTTCGTACGAATAACCGATCTCCACGCCCCAGCGCCGCCCATCGCGGAAGTACTGTTCGATCTTGTGATGGTTCCAGGCCACGTTGACCATGATCTGGCGCACCCCGTGCGCGGCCAACCGCTCCACCAGGTACTCCATCACGGGTTTGTCCAGGATGGGCACCATCGGTTTGGGTAAATCTTTGGTCAGCGGACGCACGCGGGTTCCCTGTCCCGCGGCCAGGATCATGCCTTTGGTCATGGTGAATCGGATCTGAAAAGGTTGCGGGCCCCATCAGCAGCCCATCGCCCCGAGGGTCCGAGCGCTATTCTGCCAGCGCGCCATCCTCGCACTCCCCGGGCCGAGGCGC
>JANWZF010000271.1 GCA_025054905.1 Tepidimonas sp. | reverse complement strand
AGCTTGGACCCGGACACCCGCTTGTGAGGAAGGGCCGCACGCCCGAGCGCATGCGGCCCGGCAAGCGTGTCAGGGGCGCGAGCCGGTCGGGAAAGGCCACGTCGCTTTGGGCGACAGCTTGGTCTGCGCGGCGGGGGCTGGCGCCGCTGCGGTCTTGGCTGTCTTGGTGGCCTTCTTGGTCGAGGCAGCGCTGTCGGCGGCGGTGGCCTTGGCCTTGGCGCCCTGGGCGCTGGCTTTGCTTGCCGCGCTTGCGGCCTTTTTCGGGCTGGCTGGGGGGGCCGACTTGGCGGCCTCGGCGACGGGCGTGGCTTGCGCTTTCTTGGCCTTGCCGGTTTGCTTGGGCGCGGCGGCCTCGGCGACCGCTGCGGTTTCAGCCTTCTTGGCCTTGCTGGTCTTGGGGGGCGTGGCTGTCGCACCGGCTTGGGCGCTGCGGCCGCGCTTGGGAGGGGCTGAGGCGGTGGCTGCACTGGCGGCCGCGGTGGCCGTGGGGGCCGCCTGGGAGGCGCGGCGGCGGGCGGGAGTCTGGGCCGCAGCCGGCTGGGGAGCCGCCGCCGCGGCAGCGGGGGGCGACGACGCCTTCTTGGTTCGGGTGGTCTTCGGCGTGGATGGCGCCGCCAGCGACGCAGCCGGTGCGGTGCTGGCGGCCTTGCGGCGGGGGCTCTGGGTCGCCTCGGCCGCCGCCGGTGCTGCCGCCGCTTTCGGGGCCCGGGCGGACTTGGTCGCGGTGGTCGACTTCGGGCTCGTGGGGGTCTCCTGCTGCGCTGCTGCCCGGGCGGCCGTCTTCTTCTTCGCGGACTCGGTGGCCGCGGCGGCGGCCTTCTTCGCGGTTGCCATGGGGGAGTCTCCTAGGTCGGTTGGCGGTTGAGAAAACGGTCGGCGGGCAGCGCCGTCAGGCGGGCCTCAATCCCAGGACAACGCGCCGCCAGACTGGTACTCGATGACGCGGGTCTCGAAGAAGTTGCGCTCCTTCTTCAGGTCGATCATCTCGCTCATCCACGGGAAGGGGTTGTCTTCATTCGGGAAGAGCGGCTCCAGCCCGATCTGCGTGGCGCGCCGGTTGGCGATGTAGCGCAGGTAGCCTTTGAACATGCTGGCGTTGAGACCCAGCACGCCGCGCGGCATGGTGTCTTCGGCGTAGCGGTACTCCAGGTCGACCGCGGTCAGGAACAGCTCCTTGATTTCGCGCTTGAACTCCGGCGTCCACAGATGGGGGTTTTCCAGCTTGAGCTGGTTGATCATGTCGATGCCGAAGTTGCAGTGCATCGATTCGTCGCGCAGGATGTACTGGTACTGCTCGGCTGCGCCGGTCATCTTGTTCTGCCGCCCCAGCGCCAGGATCTGCGTGAAGCCCACGTAGAAAAACAGGCCTTCCATCAGGCAGGCAAAGACGATCAGGCTCTTGAGCAGCTTCTGGTCGTTTTCGGGCGTGCCGGTCTTGAAGGCCGGATCCATGATCGCGTCGATGAACGGGATCAGGAATTCATCCTTGTCGCGGATCGACGGGATTTCGTGGTAGGCGTTGAAAATTTCGCCCTCGTCCAGCCCCAGCGACTCCACGATGTACTGGTAGGCGTGGGTGTGGATGGCCTCCTCGAACGCCTGGCGCAGCAGGAACTGGCGGCACTCCGGCGCCGTGATGTGGCGGTAGGTGCCCAGCGTGATGTTGTTGGCTGCCAGCGAGTCGGCGGTGACGAAAAAGCCCAGGTTGCGCTTGACGATGCGGCGCTCGTCCTCGGTCAGCCCGTCGGGGTCTTTCCACAGCGCGATGTCGCGCGACATGTTGATCTCCTGCGGCATCCAGTGGTTGGCGCAGGAGGCCAGGTATTTTTCCCAGGCCCACTTGTATTTAAAGGGCACGAGCTGGTTGACATCGGTCTGGCCGTTGATGATGCGCTTGTCGGCCACGTTGACGCGCCGGAAGCTCGCCGCCTGGGCGCGGGTGGCCTGCGTGGGGCCGGTGGAGACCATCGACGCCGTGGCTGCGGCAGGGGCGGCGGTGATGGGGGCCGGGTGGGCCGCGGCCACGGGTTGCAAACCCGGCAGTCCGCCCGATGGCGCGGGGCTGGGGCCGCCGGCGGGCGAGCGCATCGGGGTGGGGGTGGCGCTGGAGGGGGTGTCGTCCCAGGTGAGCATGGTCAGGTCCGATCAATGAATTATTCGAAGATGTCAGCCGCTTGACAAGGTATCACGGCAGCGGCGGCGGTCGGTGTTGCGTGGGCGCATCCCGTGGCTCGCCGCGCCGCCGCCGCGGAGGGTCATTGGCAGGCCTCGCAGCCGGGGGCGTCCAGCGCGCAGAACTTGATGTCGGTGGCGGGCTCTGCGGCCGCCCCTGTGGCTACGCCCCCCATCGAGGCGGTGGGCACCGCGTTGAGGGCGCCGGTGCGCACGGTGGCTTTCTCGGCGTGGGTGGCACCGGTGGTGCGCAGGTAGTAGGTGGTCTTCAGGCCGCGGATCCAGGCCAGTTTGTAGGTTTCATCCAGCTTCTTGCCCGAAGCGCCGGCCATGTAGATGTTGAGGCTTTGCGCCTGGTCGATCCATTTCTGGCGCCGCGCGGCGGCTTCCACCAGCCACGCCGGCTCGATTTCGAACGCGGTGCGGTACAGC
>JANWZF010000053.1 GCA_025054905.1 Tepidimonas sp. | reverse complement strand
GTCAGCATCCATGCGGATGCGTTTTTTTCGCCCCGTCCCCGTGGCGCCAGCGTCTATGCGCTGAGCGAGCGCGGTGCCTCCAGCGCTGCGGCACGCTGGATCGCCAACAAGGAAAATGGCGCCGATGCCATCGGCGGGCTGCCGCTGCAGGTACGCGATGCCCACGTGCAGCGCGCTTTGCTGGACATGAGCATGACCGCGCAGATCAACGACAGCCTGAAGCTGGGCGAAGTGCTGCTGCAGCGCCTCAAACGGCTGGGGCCCTTGCACAAGCCGCGCGTGGAACAGGCGGGCTTTGCGGTCCTGCGCGCCCCCGACATCCCGAGCGTGCTGGTGGAAACGGCCTTCATCAGCAACCCTGAAGAGGAGCGGCGCCTGCGCGACCCGGGTTTCCAGCGCGAACTGGCGCGCACACTGGCAGAAGGAATCCGGGCCTACTTCGAGCGCCATCCTCCGCTGGCGCGGGCACGGCGCACCTGAGCGGTTCACCCCACCTAGAATCGGCGTGTGGATGGCCTAGCCTCGATCCCCCACAGCCCATCGGTGCGCCGGCCCATCCGGCCGCTGCCCGATGAGTTGATCAGCCAGATCGCCGCCGGCGAGGTGGTGGAACGTCCCGCCTCGGTGGTGCGCGAGCTGCTGGACAATGCGCTGGATGCCGGGGCGCGCGAAATCACGGTGCGCCTGAGCGGCGGGGGCATCCGGCTGGTGGCGGTGGACGATGACGGCTGCGGCATCGCGCGCGCCGAGTTGCCGCTGGCGCTGCAACGCCACGCCACCAGCAAGATCGGCGATCTGCAGGATCTGGAGGCGGTGGCCACGATGGGCTTTCGCGGCGAGGCGCTGGCGGCGATAGCCTCCGTGGCCGAGGTGACGTTGACTTCGCGCTGCGCCGAGGCCGACGACGGCTGCGCCTGGACGCTGCATGCCACCAGCGGCGAGCTGCAACCGGCGGCACGCCCGGTGGGCACCACCGTCGAGGTGCGCGAGCTGTTCTTCCGCACGCCGGCACGACGTAAATTCCTCAAGAGTGAGGCCACGGAGCTGGCGCACTGCATCGAGGTGGTGCGCCGCCACGCATTGGCACGACCCGACGTCGGCTTTGCCATCTGGCACGATGGGCGACTGCTGCAACGCTGGCCCGCGCCCCAGGCACTGACCCCGGAGCTGGTCTGGCAGCGCCGGCTGGCCGACACCCTGGGTGAAGCTTTCCTGGCCAGCACCCTGCCGGTGCAGGCCACGGTGGGTCCGTTGCGCGTGCGCGGCCACATCGTGCGGCCGGAGGCAGCGGGCACGCGCAGCGACCGGCAGCTGGCCTACGTCAACGGCCGCTTCGTGCGCGACAAGGTGATCGCCCATGCGGTGCGCAGCGCCTACGACGACGTGCTGCACGGTCAACGCCAGCCGTCTTACGTGCTGTGGCTCGAACTCGATCCGCGCGCAGTCGACGTCAACGTCCACCCCACCAAGATCGAAGTACGCTTTCGCGACAGCGGCGCTGTGCACCAGGCGGTGCAGCGCGCGTTGCAAGAGGCGTTGGCCGCGCCGCGTGCGTCCGCGCTGAACGGCACCCACGGCCATGGCAAGACGCCAGTGGCTGCGACAACGCAGACGCGTCCCTGGGACACGACACACTACGCCCGCGCCCCGGCGCTGCCGCTGCAGGCCCGCGAGCCGCAGCCCCGTTGGGCCGGCTGGCCTGTGGCGGCTGCCGCGGAACACGCCCCGCACGCGTTGCCAGCCGCCGTGCCCGCTGGCGCCCAACCCCGGCCCCCCGCCGATGAGACCAGCCCCGGGATCTGCGCCGGAAGCGAACCCGCCGCCGACACGCCCGCCCCCACCGACTGGCCCCTGGGACGCGCCCTGGCGCAGCTGCACGGCATCTACATCCTGGCCGAAAACGCCCACGGTCTGGTGCTGGTGGACATGCACGCGGCGCACGAGCGCATCGTGTACGAGCGGCTCAAGGCCCAGCTGCAGCGTGACGACGGCGGGCCGCTGCCGAGTCAACCGTTGCTGCTGCCCGCCACGTTCAGCGCCACGCCGCTGGAGCTGGCCACGGCCGAAGCCTGCGCCGACGTGCTGGCACGGCTGGGTCTGGAGGTGACCGCGCTGTCGAGTCAGACGCTGGCGGTGCGCAGCATACCGGCGCTGCTGGCCCAGGCCGATGTGGTGGCGCTGACGCGAGCGGTGCTGGCGGAACTGCACCAGCATGGCGCCACCCAGGTGCTGACCCGCGCCCAGCACGAACTGCTGGCCACCATGGCGTGCCATGGTGCGGTGCGCGCCCACCGCCGCCTGACGCTGGACGAAATGAATGCGCTGCTGCGCCAGATGGAGGCCACCGAGCGCAGCGATCAGTGCAACCACGGCCGACCCACCTGGCGTCAGCTGACGCTGCGCGAGCTGGACGCGCTGTTTCTACGCGGACGTTGAGCGGGGCAAGGCCCGCGACACGCGGGTGACCCCGGCGCGGCAGCGATCTTGTTACCATCGATAACCATGTCCCTCACCCCCTCCCGCCCCCCGATGCCATCTGGCTGGGTCGTCGTCTTTTTGTCGCTGCTGCTAGGCGTGCAGCCGCTGGCCACCGACCTGTACCTGCCGGCCCTGCCGTCGATCACCGCCGCCTTTGCCGCTCCCATGGCCAAGGTGCAGGCGACGCTGTCGGCGCTGCTGCTGGCCTTTGGCGTCGCCCAGCTGGTGTGGGGCCCAGTGTCGGATCGCTTCGGGCGGCGCCCCGTGCTGCTGACCGGACTGGCAGCCTACACCCTGGCCTCGGTCGGCAGCGCGCTGGCCTCCAGCGTCGAGCAGCTGATCGTCTGGCGCATCGTCCAGGGTGCGGCGATGGGCGCTGCCGTGATGGGCGCGCGCGCGATCGTGCGCGATCTGTACGGCCCCACCGAGGGCGCGCGCATGATGTCCAAGGGGCTCAGCGGACTGGGCCTGTTCGCCTGCGCCAGTGGCCCGTTGGGCGGCTGGCTGACCGAACACCTGGGCTGGCGGGCCGCGCTGGCGGCGCTGGCGGTGTTTGGCGCCGTGGCGCTGGCCCTGGTGGCCTGGCGCTTTCGCGAAACTCTGCCACAGCGCAATCCACAGGCGCTCAAGCCGGCCGAGATGCTGCGCATCTGGGCGCGCATCGCGCGCCACCCCACCTTCTGGGCCTGGGCGCTGCTGGCGGCGACCTCGTACGGCGGGCTGTTCACCTTTTTGGCCACCTCGTCGTTCGTGTTCATCAATGTGCTGGGCCACAGCAAGACGGGCTATGGCCTGCTGATGCTGTCGATGTCCAGCGTCTACATCGCCGGCACGTTCCTGTGCCGGCGTCTGATCCCGCGCCTGGGGGTACGGCGCACGGTGGCGCTGGCCGCCGGCTTCACGCTCACAGGCGGGTTGTTGGCCGCCGGCCTGGCGCTGGCCGGCTGGCACTCCACCTGGGCGATCATGGGCCCGTTCTACCTGTTCATTCTGGCGCACGGCGTGCACCAACCGTGCGGGCAAAGCGGCGCGGTAGCCCCCTTTCCGCAAGCGGCGGGGGCTGCCTCGGCGCTGGCAGGCTTCATCATGATGGTGACGGCCTTCGGCATGGGGTTGTGGCTCGGCCAGCGCATGTCCACCGGGGCCGACACCGGGGTCTACCCGCTGACCGAAGGGCTGGGCTTTTGGGGGCTGGCGATCGCGCTGGTGGCCTGGACGCTGGTGCAGCGCCATGGCGAGGTGCGCAGCACCCCGGCAGCAGCCCGATAATCGCGCCCCATGCAGCAGCCTCAAGGGGCTTGCCCCCCATGCGCGTGGCTGGCGCTGGCCGGCCCTACCGCCAGCGGCAAGACGGCACTGGCGCTGGCGTTGGCGCGCCGTTGGCCACTGGAAATCATCAGTGTCGATTCGGCCCTGGTTTACCGCGGGCTGGACATCGGTACCGCCAAGCCCAGCGCGGCCGAGCGCGCCGCGGTGGTGCACCATTTGATCGACATTCGCGACCCGACCCAGCCCTACAGCGCCGCCGAATTCGTGCGCGACGCCACCACCTTGATCGGAGCGATCCATGCGCGCGGCCGCTGGCCGCTGCTGGTGGGCGGCACGATGCTGTATTTCAAGGCCCTGTTCGATGGCCTGGACGATTTGCCTGCGGCCCAGCCCACGTTGCGCGCGGCCATCGAGGCCGAAGCGCGCGCGCGCGGCTGGCCGGCGCTGCACGCCGAACTGGCACGGGTCGATCCGGTCACGGCGGCGCGGCTGGCCCCGCACGATGCGCAGCGCATTGGCCGCGCCCTGGAGGTCTGGCGTGCCACCGGCCAGCCGCTTTCGGCACTGCAGCGACGCTGGCTAGCCGCGCCAGCGCTGGCCCAGTCGTCCAAGCCGGCTGGTGATGCCAGCGTGCAGCCCGCGCCTTTGCGCATCGGCCGTTGGCCGGGTCGGCTGTTGAGCCTGGAGCCGGCTGACCGAGGGTGGCTGCGCGCGCGCATCGATGCGCGCCTGCGGGCGATGTGGCGCGATGGACTGCTGGACGAGGTGCGGCATCTGCGCGCACGCGGCGACCTCGGGCTGCACCTGCCCGCGCTGCGCTGCGTCGGCTACCGACAGGCCTGGGAAGCCCTCGAGGAGGCACAAGCCAGCGGACGCACGGCCCTTACCGCCCAGGAGCAGGACCAGCTGCACGAGCGTGCCGCAGCGGCCACCCGCCAGCTGGCCAAGCGCCAGCTGACCTGGCTGCGTGCGATGCCGCAGCGGCGGGTGCTGCCCGCCGATGCCGAGGACGAGTTGCTGTCCGAGGTCGAACGCGAGGCCCAGGCCGCCTGGGGACCACCAGGCCGCGCCCCGACAGCCGCGGACCTGCCCCTGGCAACCTGATGGCAGCCCCGGCGCTCAAGCCGCGCCACACAGACGCGCGCGCGCCTGGTCGTACTCCCGCTGCAGCCGCTCGATCACTTCGGCAGCCGGGCGCACGGCATCAACCACGCCGATGCCTTGCCCACAGCCCCAGATATCCTTCCACGCCTTGGCGCCCGTGGAAGCAAAATTCATCTGGCTCGGATCACTTTCGGGTAAATGATCCGGGTCCAGACCGGCGGCACGGATCGAGGGCTTGAGGTAGTTGCCGTGCACCCCGGTGAACAGGTTGGTGTAGACGATGTCGTCGGAGGTGCACTCGACGATGCACTGTTTGTAAGCCTCGCTGGCACGCGCTTCGTCGGTGGCGATGAACAGCGAGCCGATGTAGGCCAGGTCCGCTCCCATCGCCTGCGCCGCCAGGATCGCCCCGCCTGTGGCAATCGAGCCCGACAGCGCCAGCGGGCCGTCGAACCAGCGCCGGATTTCCTGCACCAGCGCAAAGGGGCTTTTGGTACCGGCGTGGCCGCCTGCCCCTGCGGCCACCGCAATCAGCCCATCGGCCCCTTTGTCGATGGCCTTGTGCGCAAACGTGTTGTTGATGACGTCGTGCAGCACCACCCCGCCCCAGCGGTGCACGGCCTGGTTGACGTCCTCGCGCGCGCCAAGGCTCGTGATGATGATGGGCACCCGGTACTTTTCGCACAGCGCCATGTCGTGCTCGAGCCGGTCGTTGCTCTTGTGCACGATCTGGTTGATGGCAAACGGGGCAGCGGGCCGCTCGGGATGGGCGGCGTTGTGCGCCGCCAGCGCCTCGGTGATTTCGGCCAGCCACTCGTCCAATTGCGAGGCCGGACGCGCGTTGAGCGCGGGCATCGCGCCGACGATGCCAGCCTTGCACTGCTCAATGACGAGCCTGGGGTTGCTGATGATGAACAGCGGCGAGCCGATGACCGGCAACCGCAGCTGCTGCAAGACCGTGGGTAAACGCGCCATGGATCGGGGTCCGGGTTGCGACATCAGAACGACTCCAGCGGCATGGCTTTGAGCGCGTCGGCCCCGTGTACGATGGCATCGCGCTGCGCCAGCGTCCGCGGCAGGATGTGCTCGGCATAAAAACGCGCCGTGGCGATCTTGGCGCGCATGAACTGCGGATCGCGCCCGGCGGCCAGCTCCTGCTCGGCAGCCAGCAGGGCGCGCGCCATCTGCCAGCCAGCCACCAGATTGCCAGCCAGCATCAGGTACGGGACGCTGCCGGCATAGGCGGCCACCGGATCGGCCTTGGCCTGCGCCGCGATGAAGCGCACCACCTCCTCATAAGCCTGCCGCGCGGCCTGCAGGCGCACGCGCACGGCCTGGGCAGCCGGGCTGGCGCTGGCAGCCAACGCCTGCTCGGTGGCAGCCACCTGGGCGGCCACCGCCAGCGCGACCGCCCCGGCGTCGCGGGCCGTCTTGCGCCCCACCAGGTCATTGGCCTGGATCGCGGTGGTACCTTCGTAGATGGTCAGGATCTTGGCGTCGCGGTAGTACTGGGCGGCGCCGGTTTCTTCGATGAAGCCCATGCCACCGTGGACCTGCACGCCCAGGCTCGTGACCTCATGGCTGATTTCGGTGCTGTAGCCCTTGACCAGCGGCACCATGAATTCATAGAAGGCCTGGTTCTGGCGCTGCGTGGCTGCGTCGGGATGATGGTGCGCGGCGTCGTAGGCCGCGGCGGCCACCGCGGCCATCGCGCGGCAGCCTTCGGTCAGTGCGCGCATCGTCAGCAACATGCGCCGCACATCCGGGTGGTGCACGATGGGGGCCGGGCCCGCCACGCTGCCGTCCACCGGCCGGCTCTGCACACGCTCGCGGGCGTACTGCACCGCCTTCTGGTAGGCGCGCTCGGACAGGGCAATGCCCTGCAAGCCCACCGCGTAGCGCGCCGCGTTCATCATGATGAACATGTATTCCAGGCCGCGGTTTTCCTCGCCGACCAGGTAGCCGACGGCACCGCCGTGATCGCCGTACTGCAGCACGCAGGTCGGGCTGGCCTTGATGCCCAGCTTGTGCTCGATGCTGACGCAGTGCACGTCGTTGCGCGCGCCCAGGCTGCCATCCGGGTTGACGAGGAACTTGGGCACGACGAACAGGCTGATGCCCTTGACCCCCTCCGGCGCGCCCGGCACCCGTGCCAGCACAAGGTGCACGATGTTGTCGGCCATGTCGTGCTCGCCGTAGGTGATAAAAATCTTGGTGCCAAAGATCTTGTAGGTGCCATCGGGCTGCGGCTCGGCGCGTGCGCGCACCAGCGACAGGTCGCTGCCGGCCTGCGGCTCGGTCAGGTTCATCGTCCCGGTCCAGCGCCCTTCGATCATCGGCGGGATGTAGGTCGCCTTCAGCGCGTCGCTGCCTGCGGTCAGCAGCGCCTCGATGGCGCCGTCGGTCAGCAGCGGGCACAGCGCAAAGCTCAGGTTGGCGGCGTTGAGGATTTCGGTGCACAGCGCCCCGATCGCCTTGGGCAGCCCCTGCCCACCGAAAGCCGCCGGGTGTTGCAGCCCCTGCCAGCCGCCGTCGGCGTACTGGCGGAACGCCTCCTTGAAACCGGGCGTGGTGTAGACCTGGCCGTCCTGCCACCACGAGGGGTTACGGTCACCTTCCCAGTTCAGGGGGGCCACCACCTCTTCATTGAAGCGCGCGCACTCTTCGAGCACAGCCTGGGCGGTATCCAGGTTGGCCTCTTCAAACCCAGGCAGGGCACTGATCTGGTCCAGCCGGGCCAGGTGCTGCAGCGCAAACAGCATGTCCTTGACGGGCGCCTTGAAGCTCATCGGGGGTCTCCTTGCGGCACAAAAGAGGGCATCCCCTGGATGCCCTCGAATGGGAGGTGGGGCGTCACAGCGCCCTGGTCAGTTCGGGCACGGCCTGGAACAGGTCGGCCTCCAGACCATAGTCGGCCACGCTGAAGATCGGGGCCTCGGGATCCTTGTTGATCGCCACGATCACCTTGGAGTCTTTCATGCCCGCCAGATGCTGGATGGCCCCGCTGATGCCCACGGCGACGTACAGCTCGGGCGCGACGATCTTGCCGGTCTGGCCCACCTGCCAGTCGTTGGGGGCATAGCCCGCGTCCACCGCGGCGCGGCTGGCACCGATGGCCGCCCCCAGCTTGTCGGCCAGCGGGGTGATGACTTCCTGGAACTTTTCCGCGCTGCCCAGCGCACGTCCACCGGAGACGACGATGCGCGCAGCGGTCAGCTCGGGGCGGTCGCTCTTGGCCAGTTCGCTGCTGACGAAGCGGCTCTTGCCCCCCTCGGCCACTGCCGGCACGCTTTCGATCGGCGCGCTGCCCCCCTGCGCGGCGGCAGCGTCGAACGCCGTGGTGCGCACCGTGATGACGTGCTGGGCATCGCTGCTGCGCACGGTGGCCATGGCGTTGCCGGCATAAATCGGGCGTTCGAACGTGTGCGCATCCACCACCGCGGTGATGTCGCTGAGCTGTGCGACGTCGAGCTTGGCGGCCACACGCGGCGCCACGTTACGCCCGGCCGCGGTGGCGGCAAACAGGATGTGGCTGTAGCCACCGGCCAGCGCCAGCACCTGGGCGGCCACCTGTTCGGCCAGGCCGTGCGCCAGGGCGGGGCCATCGGCGTGCAGCACCTTGGCCACGCCGGCCATGCGGGCCGCAGCCTGCGCAGCGGCCTGCGCGCCGTGGCCGGCCACCAGCACGTGGATGTCGCCGGCACCGGCGGCCTGCAGCTTCAGTGCGGCCCCGACGGTGGGCAGCGTGGCGCCCTTGAGGCTGGCGTGATCGTGTTCGGCGATGACGAGGATGGTCATGGTGCGAGCTTCCTTTCCCCGGGGGTGTTCAGATGACCTTGGCTTCGTTGCGCAGCTTGTCCACCAGCGTGGCCACATCCGGCACCTTGATGCCTGCGCTGCGCTTGGGCGGTTCGGCCACTTTCAACGTGGTCAGCCGCGGCGTGACGTCGACCCCGAGATCGGCCGGCTTGACGGTGTCCAGCGGCTTTTTCTTGGCCTTCATGATGTTGGGCAGCGTCACGTAGCGCGGCTCGTTGAGGCGCAGGTCGGTGGTGACGACCGCGGGCAGCTGCAACGCCAGCGTCTCCAGGCCGCCGTCGATCTCGCGCGTGACTTCGACTTCGCTGCCCTTGACCTCGACTTTGGAGGCAAACGTGGCCTGCGGCCAGTCCAGCAGGGCCGCCAGCATCTGGCCGGTCTGGTTGGCATCGTCGTCGATGGCTTGCTTGCCCAGAATGACCAGCTGCGGCGCTTCCTTGTCGACCAGCGCCTTCAGCAGCTTGGCCACCGCCAGCGGCTGCAGCTCGACGTCGGTCTCCACCAGAATGGCCCGGTCGGCACCGATGGCCATCGCCGTGCGCAGCGTCTCCTGGCACTGCGCCACGCCGCACGAGACCGCCACCACCTCGCTGGCCACGCCTTTTTCCTTCAGGCGTACGGCCTCCTCGACCGCGATCTCGTCAAACGGGTTCATGCTCATCTTGACATTGGCGATGTCCACCCCGCTGCCGTCGGCCTTGACCCGCACCTTGACGTTGTAGTCCACCACCCGCTTGACCGGGACCAGAATCTTCATGCCTGTTGCTCCTGAAGGTGAGATGGCGTCGTCGCAAGCCCATTGACGTTGACGTAAACGTCAATCTGGCTGCCATTGTACGGGCGGAACCTCCGCCCACAAAAACGAACGGTCGTTCGATTTTTTCCCATTATAGGCAGGCCCGCCGCCCGCCACAAGTCCCGCGGCGACGTTGCGTACCCAGGACAGCGCACGGACGGCTCACCCCTGGGGTCCGCGGCCCGCAACCAACGGCGCGCTGGCTTGGCCAGGGGCGGGCATCTCGGGCACCTGCGCCCGCACGTGCAGCACCCGCTGCGGATAGGGAATCTGCACCCCGTGCTCACGGAACAGCTCCAGGATGCGCAGGTTGATCGCCGAGCGCAGGCCGAGCTGGCCGTTTTCCGGGTCGGCGATCCAGTAGCCGAGCGTGAACTCCAGCCCATCAGCGCCGAAGGCCGACAGCGCCGCCAGCGGCGCAGGGTCGCGCAGCACACGCGGCTGCTCCAGCGCGGCCTGCTCCAGCAGCCGGCGCACCAGCGCCACGTCGCTGTCGTAGGCGACGCTGACCACGGTGGACTGCCACACCTTGGGGTCCGACAGCGACAGGTTTTCCACCCGCTGCGTGATCAGCATCTCGTTGGGCACGATCGACTCGCGCCCGCTGACGGCGCGGATCACCGTGTAGCGGGCCTTGATGTCGGCCACCACGCCTTCGAAGGTGTCCAGCCGCACCATGTCGCCGATGCGCATGCTGCGCTCGGTCAGGATCACGAAGCCACTGACGTAGTTGGCCGCCAGTTTCTGCAAACCAAAGCCGATGCCCACGCCGATGGCGCCGCCCAGCACCGACAGCGCCGTCAGGTCGATGCCCACCGCCGACAGCGCCAGCATCAACCCGACGAACAGCAGCAGCGCGCGCGTGGCGTTGCTGGCGGCCTTGCGCAGCGACAGCGACTCGCCGGTGGCGTCACGCAACAGCCGCGCCTCGATCGCCGAGGACACCCACAGCGCCACGATCAGCACCGCGCCGGCACTCAGCGCCCCTTCGATGAGGGTGCGCAACGACAGCTTGCTGCCCCCAAGCTTCCAGGTGATCTGGTCGAGCTCGGCCAGCACCACGGGCAACAACCCGGTGATCCACGCCACCGCCGCCAGCCACGCCAGCCACGACACGGTGCGCTCCACCGGC
Organism: Tepidimonas sp.; assembly: GCA_025054905.1. Taxonomy (GTDB): domain Bacteria; phylum Pseudomonadota; class Gammaproteobacteria; order Burkholderiales; family Burkholderiaceae_C; genus Tepidimonas. Next base: position 102 of record JANWZF010000053.1, on the reverse strand, counting down.
CGCAGCCAGGCCGCGCCCTTGAACGCCACCTCCAGCACCTTGACGCCGATGCGGATGGCCACCAGTGCGATCAGCGCCGGGATTGCCACCTGCCACACCGCC
>JANWZF010000008.1 GCA_025054905.1 Tepidimonas sp. | reverse complement strand
GCCAGCACAAATTCGCCCCGGCTGACCTGGCCGCTGGTGAGCTTTTGCGTCCAGTAGTTCATGCCGTCAGCGTCCACCTCGTCACGCCCCAGCACGTTGCGGTACACGGTGCGGATGAGGCTCTGCACGCTGTCGTTGGCGTTGAACAGCCCAAACTGCAGCCCCGCCTGGTAAAACCGGTTGGCAATGTCGGTCAGCGCCGCTTGCTCGCCCAGCCCGCGCGCAAGCATGCCATCGAGCTGCGCGCTCCAGTAGTCCAGGCCCGCCTGCTCCGGCGCGCGGTTGAAGTACCCAATGTACAGCTCAATGAGCTTGAGGCGTTGTTGCGGTTGGATCGGCATGATTGCTACCTGTCCGCCATGGCGCCCGGGCACCCCACCCGCGCAACCTCCCTCGCGTATCGGTGGCAAGTTTACGTGCGCCGCAGGCGCCGCCGCAAGGGGACCACGGGGTGTTGCGCGACGCCGTGCAAGACGGCCGCCACCAGCAGGACCAGCGCCAGGTACAGCGCCAGCGCCCGCCAGGCACCGGGGCTGGGCTGGATACCGGCCAGCTGCAGCGCCCACAGCACCGCAAAGTGCCCGAGGAAGACCGGGTAGGCCAGGTCGGCCAGGCGGTCGTCCCAGCGGCGGCGCGGCTGCCGGCCTAGCCAGGCCACCAGTGGCACGCCGATGAGGTAGCCCAGCGCCACCTCCAGCACAAAGGGTTGGCCCCAGCGGCCCAGCAGGCCCGCCGCCAGCGCGGTGGCAGCCACGGCCAGCCACGGCCAGCGCAGGGCCGCAGAGGTGGGCTGCGCGGTGTTGCGCGCCTGCCACAGCAGCGCGCCGGTGAGGAAGATGTAGAGGTTGCCCGGCAGCAGGCGGTAGCCCCAGGGGTCGCTGGGCAGCAGGCCCAGTTGCGCGGCGTTGCCCAGGGCCAGGGTGGCCACCAGGGCGGCCCAGGTGCGCTGGCGGCAGGCCAGCAGCCAGGGGGCCAGCAGGTAGAAGGTGATTTCCAGCCCCAGGGACCAGGCCGGTGGCACGGGGGTGAAGGTGTCCAGCGCGGGCCAGAGGGTGGCGTAGTTGAGTGGCACGATCAGCAGCGCAGCCAGCCAGAGTTCCCAACGCGCGCTGCCCTGCAGGAAGGGGCTTTGCGCCCCGAGCAGCCAGATGGTCACGCCCAGCGCGAAGGCGGCGTAGTAAGCCGGCAGCAGCCGCAGGGCGCGCTCGGCGTAAAAGTGGGTCAACGGGGGGCGCGGGTGCAGCATGGCGGCGACCACGTAGCCGCTGAGCAGCAGGAAGACGACCACCGCCGGCACGCCCAGGTGGTAGCCGCGCACGGAGACGCCAACGTGGCTGAGCGCCACCATGAGGGCCAGCACGAGGCGCAGGGTGCCGAACATGGCGTGGGCGGGGCGCTGCGCGGGGTTAGGCGTTGGGCACCGCCGCGCCGCTGGCCAGCGCCTGCAGCACGCGCTGGGCAAAGGCGGTGTCGGTGTAGCGCTGCAGGTAGAGCTGGCGGGCGCGCTGGCCCATGGCGCGGCGCTGCGCGGGGTCGTCCAGCAGGGTTTGCAGGGCTTGGGTGAGGGCCTGCGCGTCGTGGGTGGGCACGGCCCGCCCGACGTCGGGGGTGATGAGCTCGCCGCCGCCGCCTTCGGCCCCGCCGATGCAGGGTTTGCCGGCCCGCATGGCCTCCAGGTAGATGAGGCCGAAGGATTCGTAGCGGCTGGGGGCCACCAGCAGGTCGCATTGGCGGTAAGCGGCCAGCAGGTCGGCGTCGTCCACTTCGCCGCGGAACTGCACCCGCTGCAGCCAGGGCTGGCCTTGGTGCTCAGCGAGGAAGGCCTGGCGGTAGGTGGTGGCGGGCTGGTCGGGCTTGGGCAGGCGGTCGTTGCCGATGAGCTGCCAACGCACGTTCGGGTAGCGCGGGGCCAGGGTGGCGATGGCCTGCAGCATGAGGTCGATGCCTTTGCGGGGCTCGAAGCGGCCCACGTACAGCACGGTGCAGTCGGCGTCGGTGGCCACGCCGGCGTCGGTTGTCGCCGCAGCGGCGGGGTCGTCGGCGATGCCGAACGGGACCTGGTGGACCGGCACGCCCTGCAAGGGGGCGTAGAGGGCCTGCACGTCAGCCCAGATGCGCTGGGTGCTGGCCAGCAGGGCGTCGCTGTTGCGCAGCAGCCAGCCTTCGGCGGCCATGATGGGCTGGACGTGGTGCTGCAGGTGGTGGGGGTTGTGTTGCCAGTCGGGTTTGTGCGGCAGGTTGAGGGCGTAGCTGGTGACGAGGTAGGTGTAGACGCGCCAGTCGGGCCGGCGGGCAAGCTCGTAGGCTTCGACATCCCACAGCGCGGCGATGGCGGTGTGGATGCCCAGGCGCCGCTGCAGGCAGCCGGCGTAGGTGGCCACGGCACGGGTCCACAGGCGCAGGGCTGCAGGCAGCGCGGGACGGTCGGTCAGCGGCGGCAGATCGGCAGGGTCGGCCAGGCCGATGCGGTGCACCCAGACGCCGTCTTCGAAGTCCACGCGCGGGGTGTCGGGGGTTTCGGCCAGGACGTGCACTTCGTGCCCCTGGCGGGCCAGGGCGTGCGCCAGGGTTTGGGTGTAGCGGGCTATGCCGCCCAAGGGCTGCGGCGGGTAGTTGCGGCTGATGAGCAGCAGGCGGCAGCGGGGCCCAGCCGGCCAGGGGGCTTGGGCGGGGCGCCAGTGCTCATGCGGCGGGGCAGGCAGCACGACGGTTCGGCCCAGGGGGTGGGCATAGGCATCGCGCGCGGCATGGGCACTGGCACGCCAGATGTCGTCGCGCAGGCGTTGGGCATGATCGGCATCGATTTGGCCGGCTGCCTGCAGGTGGACCACGGAGGCCAGCAGGTCGCGGCGCTGGCGATCGACGATGCTGAGCGGGTCGTGACGCTGAGCATCCTGATGGCGCAGGGCGTAGTAGATTTTGCTGCGCGCGGTCAGGTACAGCGTGGTGGGTACACGCTGCTGGCTGCGCAGGTGGCTGGGGGCGTAGGCGTGGTGCACTTCGGCATCGTCCACGATGCGGATGGCCCAGCCACGCTGCAGCAGGCGCAGGCAGAGGTCGGTTTCGTCCAGGAAGTAGGCGTACTCTTCGTCAAAGCCGCCGACCTCCTGCAGCGCGGTGCGGCGAAAGACGCTGTTGACGCCGATGAGGCTGATGAACCAATCGGGGGATTCGGCTGCAGGGGGGGCATCGTAGAACTGGGCCTCACCCCAGCGGTTGCAGCGGATGTGCCGGGTCTGGTAGTTCAGGCCCGTGTGGTCACGCACGTAGCCCCCTGCCCCGCCCAGGCGCGGCTCAGCCTGGAAGGCCGCCACGAGGGTGTCGAGCCAGTTGGCTTCGGGCAGGCCGTCGTCGTCGGTGAAGGCCACCAGGTCGCCCGCGGCGTGCGCAATGCCGATGTTGCGCGCCATGGAGAGGTTGGCCTCGGGGCAGCGCAGGATGCGCACGCGATCGGCCCAGGGTTGCAGGACCTGGAGGGTGTGGTCGGTGCAGGGGCCGACGACGACGAGGGTCTCGCGCAGGGGATAGCGCAGATAGTCCAGCGCCTGCAGGGTGCGCGGCAGTGTGGCGGCGCGGTTGTAGGTGCAAATGACGATGCTGACGTGCAGGTCGTCGGTCATGGCGGCAAGTTCCCTGAGATGGTGATGGCGGTGACAGCGTCGATCAGGCGAGCGCGGGGGTTGTTTTGCGGGCAATCAGCTCGAATTCGAGGCACAGGCCATTGCGGCGCCCTTGGGCCACGATGTCGATGGAGCCAAAACCGTGCGCCCGCAGCAGGGCGGCCAGGGCGTCGGGGCTGTAGGCGTGGTAGTGAAAGTCGCCTTCGTAGTCCTGCCCGCCGTACAGCACGTGGACCAGGTCCGGTTCGCTGAGTTCGCCGCGCAGATGTGCCTGCAGCATGGCGGACAGGTCGGGGGTGATGAGGCGCAGAACAGCCCCAGGGGCCAGGACGCGGTACCACTCAGGCAGCACCCGGGTGACGAAATGCTGGGCGGTGAAGTGTTCGACCAGGTGCGCGGCGCGCAGGTCGGCCACGCTGGCGTCGGGCAGGGGCAGTTGCGTGACGTCGGCCACGATGTCCACCCCCGGCAGGGGCCGCAGGTCGACGTTGATGCGCTCGGGGTCAGGGTGCTCGCCGCAGCCAAGCTCCAGCCATAGCCCCTGCGGCCGCGCCATGTGCTCAGCCAGTTTGGCCGCCGAGAGGATGCGGCTGGCCGCAAGCGGCCGGCTGGCCTGCACGGTGGCCTGGCCGAGCTGACGCTCGGCACGCTCGACCCGCTGCAGCAGCGCCTGCAGGGTGGCGTCCACTTTGAGGTTGAGGGCGTGGTGGTGCCGGGACAGGACGTCGTCCAGTTGCTGCGCGGGGCTGGGCCGCTGCTCCAGCGTCTGCTGGCGCACCTCCAGCGTCTGCAGGCGCACCTCCAGCGTCTGCAGGCGCTGCTGGACTTGCGCCACGGCGTCACGCAGGCCTGCAAGCATCCAGGCCAGGTCCTGCAGCCGGGCGTCGGTGGATGCATTGGGCTGCGCCTGGCCGCGCAGGGGCCACAGGCGATCCAACCGCAGGGCCTGATCGCGCAGGCGGTAGGCCCAGTGCCGGTGGCGGCGCACCCATAGGTCCAGGCGCGGCCCGATGCCGGGTATGCGAATGAGCCATCCGTACAGGCGGTAGAGGGCTTGGGTGATCATGAGTGGATGACCAAGGGGCCGGGTTGGGATTGGAATTGGACGTCGAGATGATGGGGCAGTTTGCAGTGCCCGACGCTGTCGCCGCTGGGGTCCACCACCTCGATGGCGATGGCCCCAAAGCCCCAGTAGATGACGTTGCGGGTGTAGTCGTCGGCATCGTGCACGGCCACCGTGACGGTGTAGTGCCCCGCCCCGAGCAGCAGTTGGACCCGCAGGGTGACGGTGCAGGTCTGGCCCGCCTGGTGCAACGCGATGGGCTGCCGCGCCAGTTGGGTGTTGACGCCAAACAGGTCTTGGCCACGCGCGTCGTGCAGCATGAAGCCGGCGGCCAGGTTGTCCACAGCGGTGTGGGCTTGCAGGGTGAGGCGGATCTCGAGCCAGTCGCCCGTCCTGAGCGCCACGTCGCGCCGCGGCTGGCCATTGATCAGCAGCTCGACGATGCTGGCTGCCGCGCCGTGGGTCACGGCAGCGGCTTGATCGCCAGCGCCGTCGGCCTGTGTCAGGAGCCGGGCCAAGTAGGCATCGCAAACGGCAGCCGGGGCACCTTGCTGGACGATGCGGCCGTCTTGCAGCAGGATGGCGTGCTGGCATAGGGTTTTGACGCTGTTGAGGTCGTGGGAGACCAACAGCAACGCCCCGCCCCGGCTCAGGTGGGCGCGGATGGAGGCCATGCACTTTTGCTGAAAGCGCGCATCACCCACGGCCAGCGCTTCGTCGACGATGAGCACGTCGGCCTGCGCGTGGATGGCGATCGAAAAGGCCAGCCGCAGCATCATGCCGGAGGAGTAGGTGCGCACCGGCTCGTCGATGGCCGCCCCCAGCTCGCTGTAGTCGATGATGGCTTGGCTGTGGCGCGCCAATTCCTCGGCTTGCACCCCCCACAGGGCTGCTTGCATGGCCATGTTCTGGCGGCCCGTGGCGTCCAGGTCGAAGCCGGCGCCCAGCTCCAGGATGGCGCTGATGCGCCCGGCAATGCTGATGGACCCAGCATCGGGCACGAGGCTGCCGGTGATGAGTTTGAGCAGGGTCGATTTGCCGCTGCCGTTGCGCCCGATGATGGCCAAGGCCTGCCCGGGCATGAGATCGAAACTGATGTCGTGCAGCACTCGCTTGCCGGCGGCCAGCGGTCGCCGGCCCAAGCCTAGCAGCGCTGCCATGGCCGCCCACGGACTGGCCGGAAGGTGGCTGAAGCTTTTGGCCAAGTGGCGCACACGCAGGACAGGCTCAGAGCGCATCGAGCACAACCTTTCGGCCCCGGTTGACCATGCGCCACAGCACGATGGCATGCACGACAGCGATGACGGCGGGGGTAACGTACCACGCGGCGGGCGGTTGCAGGGCGGGCAACCCGGTCCAGGCTGCCTGCACCGGAGCCAACCACCCGTACCAGGGGTGCAGCACCATCCACGATTGCCGCCACGCCGCAGGGATGATGTCGGGCGGGTAAACGATGGGGGTCAGCCAAAACCCAACTTGCAGCAGCGATGGCAGGGCCAGCCGAACGTCAGGGATGAGCACGGCCACCATGCCCCAAACCAGACCGACGACATACGCCATGGCAGCCAGCGCCAAAGCCACCAGCAGCGTGACGCCCACCGCGGCGATCGGCACGGGCTGCCAAAACAGCGCCACCAGCAGCCACAGCACGCCGAGGGCAGCGAGAAAGGGAACGCCTTGCGCCAGGGGCACGTACAACGCAATCAGACCAAGATCGACCGGGTGCTTTTTGAGAATGAGCCGCTGCGCTGGCAGTGCGTTGGCCACGTTGATGAGGGTGTCGTGAAAGAGTTGCCACAGCAGCACGCCTGGCAGCATGTACACCACGTACGGTACCGCTGTACCGACCGAGCCACCCCCCAGCTTTTGGGGCATGACGGCCCCGAGGATGAACCCCAGCGTGGCGATCTGGGCCAACTGGGGCAGAAAGGCCCAAAGGGCACCGAGGCCCGCGCTGCGGTAGGCATCGACGATGCGTTGCCGTGCCAGCAGCAGGACAAAGCGCAGCGTGTCGCGGCGCCGCACGCGCGCGTCTGTGGAGCCGTCGGCGCCGCCGCTGCGATGGCTGGCGCCGCTGTGCGAGCTGCCAGGGGTCATCAGACGTCACCACCAGAGGCGGCACGATCGCTGCCGTCCTGCAGGCGCCGCAGGTCGGCCTGGACCATGAGTTGGCAAAGCTCACGCACGCTGGTGCGCGGCTGCCAGCCCAGTTGCTGACGCGCGCGTGTGCTGTCGCCGATGAGCAGGTCGACTTCAGCCGGACGGTAAAACTTGGGGTTGACGCGCACCAGGGTTTTTCCGCTGCGGGTGTCGATGCCGATTTCGTCCTGGGCAGCACCGCGAAATTCGATGTCCACGCCAACAGCCGCAAAGGCCATACGTACGAATTCACGCACCGGGGTGGTCACACCCGTGGCCAGCACATAGGTGTCGGGCCGATCCGCCTGCAGCATGCGCCACATGCCTTCAACGTATTCGGGGGCATAGCCCCAGTCACGCTGGGCATCGAGGTTGCCCAGTTCCAGACAGTCTTGCTGGCCGAGGTGGATGCGTGCCACGGCGCGCGTGATTTTGCGGGTCACGAATTCGATGCCGCGCAGCGGACTTTCGTGATTGAACAGGATGCCGCTGACGCCGAAGATGTTGTAGCTTTCGCGGTAGTTGATGGTGGTCCAGTGCGCAAAGAGCTTGGCGACACCGTAGGGACTGCGGGGATAGAACGGGGTGTCTTCGTTCTGGGGAATGGCCTGTACTTTGCCGAACAGTTCGGAGGTGCTGGCCTGGTAGAACCGCACGCGCGGATTGACGATGCGGATGGCCTCCAGCAGGTGCAAGGGGCCCAGGCCCGTGATGTGGGCGGTGGTGGTGGGTTGCTGAAATGAGACTCCGACAAAACTTTGCGCCGCCAGGTTGTAGACCTCATCGGGCTCGCAGGCCTGGATGAGGTGGACGGCCGCCCCGGGATCGGTGAGGTCGTATTCCACCAACCGCAAGCCCGGATGGTCCATGATGCCCAGCTCATGGATGCGCCAGAAATTGGGCGCGCTGCTGCGTCGGTAGGTTCCGTACACGGTGTAGCCTTTGGTCAGCAGAAGCTGGGCCATGTAGGCTCCGTCTTGGCCCGTGATGCCGGTGACCACGGCGCGCCGTGGCGTGGTGGGTGGGTTCATCCGTAAGATCCTTCTCAAGGTAGGGCTGGTACGTGCTGCTGGACGCGCATGGCTCCTTCAGCGGCTGCCGATGTGCCGACGCAACCACGAAGGCGAGCGAAATCGCACCAGGCGCACGTACATGGCGATGTAGATGAATACGTACACGGCCAAGGCGATCTGCAGGCCGATGGGCTGGCTCCAAAGGAGAACAGCCGGCACCACCGCCAGCGAGCACAAGGCCCACAAGTATGGCGAGGTGGCTGCGTTGCGGGCGGTGACTTCGCGCGCAACTGCATTGCCCGCCGACCAGCGCAAGAGCCGCCGGTAGACCAGCATGTGCATGTGCAGTCCATCGGGCATGGTCGGCGAGACGTTGCGCACGAAGGCTTTGCGGTAGATGGAAAACAGGGTTTCCACCACCGGATACGCACACACCAGCAGCACAAACCACGGGGTGACTTGGGGATTGCGCACCACGAGCAAAACACCCGCCTGCGCGAGCAAAAAACCCGCCAGATAGGCCCCGCCATCACCCAGAAAGATCAAACCTTTGGGGTAGTTCCACAGCAAAAAACCCAGCAGTGCACCCATGTAGGCCAACGCCAGTTGCACGATCAAGGTGTCACCCACGATCCAGCCCACGTAGCCAATCGCCCCCATCATGATGATGCAGACCGCCGCCGCCAGCCCGTGAAAGCCGTCGATGATGTTGATGGCATTGGCAACCCCGGCCACGCCGATGATCGTGAGCAGCACCCCCAAGGGCGCCCAGGTCCATTGGGGAGGACGCCAACTGAGCCAGGCATCGACCAGGCCGATCTGAACGTGATGGATGTAGGCCTGCAACAGAACAACGGCCAACAGGGCGGCCAACAGCGTGGCCAGCAGACGAATTTGGGGGGTCACCCGCTTGGTGATGTCTTCGGCCAGACCCGCCGCCAATGCCGGTAATGCGGCAAGGATGAGATAGGCCGCTTCGCGGCCCACCAGCCCACGCCATCCACTCCAGGCCAGCGCCGCCAGCAGCCCAAGGCAGAAAGCCAGTCCTCCAACCCGGGGAACGGTGCCGACGTGGTAGCGCCGCCGCCGACGGTCGCTGCCCTGCTCGGCGGTATAGGCCAGATGAATGCGAGCATAGTGCACCAACAACATCGTGGCGATGAAGGTGCTTGCAAGGGCTAGTAAAAAGGTTTGCAAGGCGACTTACCCAGGGTCACATCATCCGCGACACACATGCGTCCATGGCGATGGTTCAAGGGCCGATCAAATCGCGGTAGACGTCCAGCGTCGCGGCCACCATGCTGTCCACGCTGTAGCGAGTGGCCACCCATTGGCGCGCCTGATCCCCCATGCGCCGACGCAGCGCGTGGTTTTGTAGCAGGGTGTCAAGCGCGCGCGCCAACGCCGCAGGATCCCGCGGCGGCACCACCAGGCTGGTGTGCCCGTGGCGGTTGAGCTCCTCGACTCCATTGCCCAAGGCACATACCACAGTGGGCTTGCCACAGGCCATCGCTTCGGCACTGGCCAAGCCAAAAGCCTCGGAAGGTTCCACAGACGGCAGGGTGAAGACATCACAGGCTTGCAATGCGGCAATCATGGATGCCCGCGGTTGGCCACCGAGCCAAAGCACCCGCTGCCCCACACCCAGCCACAGGGCCTGCTGCTGCAGTTGTGGGGTCAAGGGACCTTGACCGACCATCACCAACACGGCATTGGTCTGCATCGAGGCCAAGGCCTCGAGCAACCAAGGATAGCCTTTGTAATAGATGTGGCGCCCGACGGTGGCGATGACGGGCCGGCCCGCAGCAAACGCCTGGATGCGCTCCATCATGGCGGGGTCGGCGTGCGCAAGCGTCAAAGCCGCCAGATCCACACCGTAAGGGACAACCGCGATCTTGGCTTCGATGTCGTGCCCTTTCAGCTGAGTGCTCGAGCGCCAGTGCGCCGTGGTGGCGACGATGATGCGCGAGGCCCGCCGCAACGTGGCTCGCTGCAGCGGCCGGTACAGCTTGAGCCAGCCTTTCTGCCGCACGATGTCGCTGTGCCAGGAGGCCACCACCGGCACCCGCGCGGGCGCGCCCTGGACGATGAGATCGGCCCACGGATTGGGCAGATGCACATGCAGCAGCGACACCTGACCGGTCCACAGCAGCCGCCAGGCGTGGACCAGCACGGTGGGACTGAGGGTCACGGCATCCCACTTGCCCAGGTTTGTGGAAACCCACACCGGGTACGGACAGCCAAGGTGGCTGTCGGGCTGCTGGGGCGAGGCCGCCGCCACCAGCCCGCAGCGCACATGCGGCATCAGTCCGCGCAGCAGCTGGTCGATGTGGTTTTCGATGCCAGCCTCGGGCGGGGGCAGGTATTTGCCAATGTGCAGCACGCAACCTTGCGCCGCAGTCGGACTGCCG
>JANWZF010000299.1 GCA_025054905.1 Tepidimonas sp. | reverse complement strand
GGCCTGCCCGGCGCCGGCAAGACCACGGTCGGCCGGCAGCTGGCGCGGCGTCTGCAGGTGCCGTTCGTTGATTCCGATGCGGTGATCGAGCAGCGGCTGGGTTGCAGCATCCGCGAGTTTTTTGAGCGCGAGGGGGAGGCGCCGTTTCGCGATCTGGAGGAGCAGGTGCTGGATGAGTTGACGCAGGGGCCGTCGTGCGTGCTGTCCACTGGCGGCGGGGCGGTGTTGCGGCCGGCCAACCGGCAGCGTCTGCGGTCGCGCGGGCGGGTGTTCTACCTGCGCTCCACGCCGGAGGAGCTGATTCGCCGCCTGCGCCACGACCGCACGCGCCCCTTGCTGCAGGTGGCCGATCCGCTTGAGCGCCTGCGTGAGCTGTACGCGCAGCGCGATCCGCTGTACCGCGAGACGGCCCATCATGTGATCGAGACCGGCCGACCTTCGGTGGCCACGCTGGTCCACATGATCCTGATGCAGCTGGAGCTCGGGGCGCCGGCCGAGCCAGGGATGGCGCCCGGCTAAACTCGCGGCATGTCCAGCCCCGCCGTTGCTTCCCCTGCTGTCTTGCCGACCATGCCCGCGACCCGCCGCCCGCCGGCGGTGTTGCACACGGTGACCATCGACCTTGGCGCGCGCAGCTATCCCATCGTCATCGGCACGGGCCTGCTGGGCGCGGCCGAGACGTGGGCGGGGCTGCCGCGCGCGGCGATGGCGGCCATCGTCACCAACACCACGGTGGCGCCGCTGTATCTGGCGCGCCTGCGTGCAGCCGTGCAGCCTCATTATTCGCACGTGCTGGAGGTGGTGTTGCCCGATGGCGAGGAGCACAAGGACTGGCCGACGCTGAACCGCATCTTCGACGCCTTGCTGCAGGCAGGGGCCGACCGCCAGACGGTGCTGTTCGCGCTGGGCGGGGGGGTGATCGGCGACATGACCGGCTTTGCCGCGGCCTGCTACATGCGGGGGGTGCCGTTCGTGCAGGTACCCACGACGCTGCTGGCGCAAGTGGATTCGTCGGTCGGGGGCAAGACCGCGATCAACCACCCGCTGGGCAAGAACATGATCGGCGCGTTCTACCAGCCGCAGCGCGTGGTGTGCGACCTGGACACGCTGGCGACGCTGCCGGCGCGGGAGTTCAGCGCCGGGCTGGCGGAGGTGATCAAGTACGGGCCGATTGCCGACCCGGCGTTGTTGGATTGGGTGGAAGCGCACGTCGAGGGGCTGATGGCGCGCGAGCCAGCCTGTCTGGCGCACGCGGTGCGGCGCAGTTGCGAGATCAAGGCAGCGGTCGTCGGGCAGGATGAGCGCGAATCGGGGTTGCGCGCGATTCTGAATTTCGGCCACACGTTTGGCCATGCGATCGAAGCTGGGCTGGGCTACGGACGGTGGTTGCATGGCGAGGCGGTGGGTTGCGGCATGGTGATGGCGCTGGAGCTGTCGCGTCGCCTCGGCCTGGTCTCGGACGCCTATGCGGCACGTCTGCGCCGCCTGATCGCGGCGGTGGGCCTGCCGGTGCGCGCGCCGGTGTTGGGCCCCGACAATGCGGCGCGCTACCTGGAGCTGATGCGGGTGGACAAAAAGGCCGAAGGAGGGCAGATCCGCTTCGTGGTGGTGGACGAAGCCGGCCATGCGTGGGTGCGTGCGGTGCCCGATGCGCTGGTGGCCGAGGTGATCGACGCCTGCAGCGGCGCCTGAGCCAACCGGGCGTGGAGCAGGACCATGACCGAAGTTCGACCGTCGCGGTGGGGCCTCACCGGGGCAACCGTGCCGACTTGGCAGGCGGGCACGCTGGCGCCGTGGGCTTGTGACCCCGCACGCAGCCGTGGCCGTCGCCACCCCGAACCTGAGGCGCCGACGCGCAACGCCTTTCAGCGCGACCGCGACCGCGTCATCCATTCCACGGCGTTTCGGCGTCTGGTGTACAAGACCCAGGTGTTTCTCAACCACGAGGGCGATCTGTTTCGCACCCGCCTGACGCACTCGCTGGAGGTGGCCCAGCTCGGGCGCAGCATCGCGCGTGCGCTGGGCCTGCACGAGGATCTGGTGGAAGCCATCGCGCTGGCGCACGATCTGGGCCACACCCCCTTCGGCCATGCCGGTCAGGATGCCCTCAACGCCTGCCTGCACGAGGACGATGGCCCGTGGGCGGCCGAGCCGCGCGGGCCGAACGAGCCGCACGGGGGCTTCGAGCACAACCTGCAGAGCTTGCGCGTGGTGGATGAGCTGGAGGAGCGCTATCCGGCGTTCGATGGGCTCAACCTCTGTTTGGAGACGCGCGAGGGGATTCTCAAGCACTGCTCACGCGCCAACGCCGCCTGGCTGGAGCAACGCGAGCCCGACGGCGTCGGGGCGCGTTTTCTGCGCGGAGAGTCGCCGTCGCTGGAGGCGCAGCTGGCCAACGTCGCCGACGAGATTGCCTACAACGCGCACGACATCGACGATGGGGTGCGCAGCGGCCTGCTGACGCTGGAGCAGCTGGAGCAGGTGGAGCTGTTCGACCACTTTCGCCGCGCGGCGCTGGCCGAGCACCCCCACCTGCGGGGGCGGCGGCTGCTGTACGAATCGATCCGGCGCATGCTCAGCGCGCAGGTCTACGACGTGATCGACGCCACGCGCCGGGCGCTGCAGCAGGCCGGTGTGGGCACGCTGCAGGAGGTGCGCGCGCACCCGCCGTTGCTGGGGTTTTCCCCGGCGATGCGCGAAGCCTCCAGCCAGCTCAAGCGCTTTTTGCTCGTCAACCTGTACCGCCACCCGCAGGTGATGGACACCACGGCGCGCGCTCGCCAGGTGGTGGCCGATCTTTACCGTGCCTACTGTGCCGACCCGGCGCGGCTGCCCGCCCCGTGCCGGCGTGCCGGGTTGTCGCTGCGGCGGCAGGTGGCCGACTACATCGCTGGCATGACCGACCGCTACGCGATCCGCGAGCACGAGCGGCTGACCGGCCAGCGGCTGTTTGGGTAAATCCATGCGCACGCTGCTGGGCATTCCCGGGCCGGCGCTGCCGATCGTGGCGGTGGGGGTGGCCAGTGCGATGCACGTGGGCAAGCTGCCGCCGGCGCTGCCCTGGCTGGCGCGAGAGCTTGGCGTCACCCTGGTGCAGGGTGGCTTTTTGCTGTCGATGATCCAACTGGCTGGCATGACCTTGGGTGCGCTGCTGGGGCAGCTGGCCGACCGGCTGGGGCCGCGGCGCGTGATGCTGGTGGGTCTGTTGCTGCTGGCCGCTGGCAGCGCGCTGGGTGCCCTGGCCCAGGGACCCCAGACCCTGTTGTGGACGCGCGGTCTGGAGGGCCTCGGCTTTTTGACGACGGTGCTGCCCGCGCCGGGGTTGATCCGTCGCCGCGTGGCCGAGGTGCGCGCGCAGGCGCGCGCGCTGGGCTGGTGGGGGGCGTACATGCCGATCGGCGCCGCGCTGGGGCTGGCGCTGAGCCCCCCGCTGTACGCCGCGGTGGGCTGGCGTGCGGCGTGGTGGGGGCTGGCGCTGCTGGCCCTGGCCAGCGCGGCGCTGCTGGCGCGCAGCGTGCCCGCCGATCAGGGGCGGGGCGAGGGGGATGCAGCACGGCTGGCCGATGCGCTGCGGGCGGCCTGCGGCGGGTTGCGCCTGACACTGGCTTCGCCGGGGCCCTGGTGGGTGGCGCTGGCGTTTGGCGCCTATTCCGGCCAGTGGCTGGCGGTGGTGGGCTTTTTGCCAACGCTCTACACCGAAGCGGGATGGTCGGCCACCGCGGTGGGATGGGCCAGCGCCTTGGCCGCTGGCATCAATCTCAGCGGCAATGTTGGGGCCGGGCGTCTGCTGGCGCGCGGCTGGTCCGTGCGGCGTTTGCTGTGGCTGGGTTACGGGGCGATGGCGCTGGGGGCGGTGGGGACGTTTACCCTGCCCGGCTGGGCCGGCTATGCCGCGGCGCTGGGTTTTTCGGCGTTGGGCGGGCTGGTGCCAGGTACGCTGTTTGCGCTGGCGGTGCGGCTGGCGCCCAGCCCGGCCACGGTATCGACGACGGTGGGCTGGGTGCAGCAGCTGTCGTCGCTGGGGCAGTTCAGCGGGCCGCCGTTGGTGGCCTGGCTCGCCTCGCAGGTGGGCGGCTGGCACTGGTCGTGGGTGTTCAACGTGCTGTGCTGCGCGGCGGGGGCCGCGCTGGCGGTGGCATTGCAGGCGCGCTGGCGGGCGGCGCTGGCCGCGCCCGCGCGTGTCTGAGTGGGGGTCAAACGATGGCGCGTCTGCCCCGCCTGAGCGTGCCTGGCCACGCGCATCTGGTGGTCTGGCGCGGGCACAACGGGCAAGCGGTGTTCGCCGACGACGTCGACCGCGCGGCGCTGCTGGCAGCGCTGCTGGAGCTGGCACCCCGCGAGCAGGTGGCGGTGCATGGTTGGGCCTGGCTGCCCGCGGAAGTGTGGCTGTTGCTGACCCCGGCGCAGGCCGAGGGCCTGCCGCGGCTGATGCAGGGGCTTGGGAGGCGTTATGTGCGCGGGTTCAACGCCCGCCACGCGCGCTGCGGCACCTTGTGGGAAGGCCGCTACCGGGCCACCGTGCTGGCGCCAGACTGGGTGTTGCCGGGGTTGCTGTTCGTCGAGACCCTGCCGGTGCAGCGTGGCGTGGCCGCCAGCGCCGAGGCGCATCGCTGGAGCAGCTACGCCCACCACGCCGGTCTGCAGCCGCAGCGCGGCCTGCAGCCTCCGGCGGCCTGGTGGGCGCTGGCCGACACGCCGTTTGCGCGTGAGCTGGCCTGGCGGCGCCGCGTTGCCGAGGGGCTGCCGGCGGGGCAGGTGCAGCGCCTGCAGGATGCGGCGCTGCACGGCTGGCCGCTCGGGGATGCGGCTTTTTTGCAGGCGGTGCAAGAGGCGACCGGGCGCCGGGTGGTCCCGGGGCGACCGGGGCGACCTCGACGTTCAGCTCTGTCCCCAATTTAGAGGTCGGTTTAGTCGATCGATTTTGATACTGTACTCTGACCCCATATAATACGCTTGCGACGCGGCATCGGTTCGGCTATGCTGCGAGCCTTCTCTCGTCCTCTTACTGTCAGGAGCCGAGCGTGAGCGCATCCCCTTCCCCGGCCGGGCAGCGTGGCCTGTACGACGCTGCGTATGAGCACGACGCCTGCGGCGTCGGTTTCGTGGCCCACATCAAGGGCCGCAAGAGCCACGACATCGTCACCCAGGCGCTCAAGATCCTCGAAAACCTCGACCACCGCGGCGCGGTGGGGGCCGATCCGCTGATGGGCGATGGCGCCGGCATCCTGATTCAGATCCCGGACCTGCTGTACCGCGAGGAGATGGCCAAGCAGGGCGTGACGCTGCCGCCGCCCGGCGAGTACGGCGTGGGCATGATCTTTCTGCCCAAGGAGCACGCCAGCCGTCTGGCCTGCGAGCAGGAGCTGGAGCGCGCCATCAAGGCCGAAGGCCAGGTGCTGCTGGGCTGGCGCGACGTGCCGGTCAACAAGGCCATGCCGATGTCGCCGGCGGTGCGCAAGACCGAGCCGGTGATCCGCCAGGTGTTCATCGGCCGCGGCAGCGACGTCATCGTGCAGGATGCGCTGGAGCGCAAGCTGTACGTGATCCGCAAGACGGCCAGCGCGGCGATCCAGCGCCTGCAGCTGACGCACAGCAAGGAGTACTACGTGCCCAGCATGAGCAGCCGCACCGTGGTCTACAAGGGGCTGCTGCTGGCCAACCAGGTGGGCGAGTACTACCTGGACTTGCAGGACCCGCGTTGCGTCTCGGCGCTGGGGCTGGTGCACCAGCGTTTTTCCACCAACACCTTCCCCGAGTGGCCGCTGGCGCACCCCTACCGCTACATCGCGCACAACGGTGAGATCAACACCGTCAAGGGCAACTACAACTGGATGCGTGCGCGCGAGGGGGTGATGAGCTCTCCGGTGCTGGGGCCGGACCTGAAAAAGCTCTACCCGATCAGCTTTGCCGGCCAGTCCGACACTGCCACGTTCGACAACTGCCTGGAGCTGCTGGCGATGGCCGGCTACCCGCTGGCCCACGCCATCATGATGATGATCCCTGAGCCGTGGGAGCAGCACACGCTGATGGATGAGCGCCGCCGGGCGTTCTACGAATACCACGCGGCGATGCTGGAGCCCTGGGACGGCCCGGCGTCGATCGTCTTCACCGATGGGCGCCAGATCGGTGCCACGCTGGACCGCAACGGGCTGCGGCCGTCGCGCTACTGCATCACCGACGACGACATCGTCATCATGGCGTCCGAGTCTGGCGTCCTGCCGGTGCCGGAGAGCAAGATCGTGCGCAAGTGGCGCCTGCAGCCGGGCAAGATGTTTTTGATCGACCTGGAGCAGGGGCGCATGATCGACGACGAGGAGATCAAGGCCCAGCTGTCCAACGCCAAGCCGTACAAGCAGTGGATCGAAAACCTGCGCATTCGGCTCGATGACGTCGAGCGACCGGTGGCTGGCGACGACGAGGCCAGCGTCAAGGCGGTGGCCGATGAGTCCGCCCAGGCCGCGGTGGACACCGACCAGCGGCTGCTGGATCTGCAGCAGGCCTTCGGCTATACGCAGGAAGACATCAAGTTCCTGATGGCGCCCATGGCCGCCAACGGCGAGGAGGGCGTGGGCTCGATGGGCAACGACAGCCCGTTGCCGGTGCTGTCGGACCGCCCCAAGCCGCTCTACAACTACTTCAAGCAGCTGTTTGCGCAGGTCACCAACCCGCCGATCGACCCGATCCGCGAGGCGATCGTGATGTCGCTGGTGTCCTTCATCGGACCCAAACCCAACCTGCTGGACATCAACCAGGTCAACCCGCCGATGCGGCTGGAGGTCAGCCAGCCGGTGCTCAACCACGCCGACATGGCCAAGCTGCGCGACATCGAGCGGCGCACCGGCGGCAAGTTCAAGAGCACCACGCTGGACATCACCTATCCCGTGGCCTGGGGCAAGGAAGGCATCGAGGCCAAGCTGGCCTCCCTGTGCGCCGAGGCGGTCGATGCGATCAAGAGCGGCTCCAACATCCTCATCCTGAGCGACCGCGGCGTCAACCGCGAGCGGGTGGCGATTCCGGCGCTGCTGGCGCTGTCGGCCGTGCACCAGCACCTGATCCGCGAGGGGCTGCGCACCGCCACCGGGCTGGTGGTGGAGACTGGCAGCGCGCGCGAGGTGCACCACTTCGCCGTGCTGGCGGGCTATGGGGCCGAGGCGGTGCATCCCTACCTGGCGCTGGAGACGCTCAAGGCCATCCACAAGGACCTGCCCGGCGAGCTGTCGGCGGACAAGGCGATTGCCAACTACATCAAGGCGGTGGGCAAGGGCCTGTCCAAGATCATGTCGAAGATGGGCGTGTCCACCTACATGAGCTACTGCGGCGCGCAGCTGTTCGAGGCGGTGGGCATCAACAGTGCCACGATCGACAAGTACTTCACCGGAACCGCCAGCCGGGTGGAGGGCATCGGCGTGTTCGAGATTGCCGAGGAAGCCCTGCGCTGGCACCGCCAGGCCTACGGCGACGATCCGCTGCTGCGCGACATGCTGGACGTCGGCGGCGAATACGCCTGGCGCGCGCGCGGCGAAGAGCACATGTGGACGCCCGATGCGATCGCCAAGCTGCAGCACGCCACCCGCGCGGGCAACTACAACACGTACAAAGAGTACGCGCAGATCATCAACGACCAGTCGCGGCGCCACATGACGCTGCGCGGGCTGTTTGAGTTCAAGGTCGATCCGTCCAGGGCCATCCCGATCGAGGAGGTCGAGCCGGCCAGCGAGATCGTCAAGCGCTTTGCCACTGGGGCGATGTCGCTGGGCTCGATCAGCACCGAGGCGCACACCACGCTGGCGATCGCGATGAACCGCATCGGCGGCAAGAGCAACACCGGCGAAGGCGGCGAGGATCCGGCGCGCTACCGCAACGAGCTCAAGGGCATTCCGATCCGCCAAGGGCAGACCGTGGGCTCGATCATCGGTCACGACAAGGTCGAGGTCGACATCGAGCTGCAGGACGGCGACAGCCTGCGCTCCAAAATCAAGCAGGTGGCCTCGGGGCGCTTTGGCGTGACCACCGAGTACCTGGTCAGCGCCGACCAGATCCAGATCAAGATGGCGCAAGGCGCCAAGCCCGGCGAAGGCGGGCAACTGCCCGGCTCCAAGGTATCGGAGTACATCGGCTTTCTGCGCTACTCGGTGCCGGGCGTGGGGCTGATCAGCCCGCCGCCGCACCATGACATCTACTCGATCGAGGACCTGGCGCAGCTCATCCACGACCTGAAGAACGTCAACCCGCGCGCCGACATCTCGGTCAAGCTGGTTGCCGAAGTTGGCGTGGGCACGATTGCCGCCGGGGTGGCCAAGGCCAAGGCCGACCACGTGGTTATCGCGGGGCACGACGGCGGCACCGGGGCTTCACCGTGGTCGTCGATCAAGCACGCGGGCAGCCCGTGGGAAATCGGTCTGGCCGAGACCCAGCAGACCCTGGTGCTCAACCGCCTGCGTGGGCGCATCCGCGTGCAGGTGGACGGCCAGATCAAGACCGGCCGCGACGTGGTGATCGGCGCGCTGCTGGGCGCGGACGAGTTCGGCTTTGCCACCGCCCCGCTGGTGGTGGAAGGCTGCATCATGATGCGCAAGTGCCACCTCAACACCTGCCCGGTCGGCGTGGCCACGCAGGATCCGGTGCTGCGGCGCAAGTTTGCCGGCAAGCCCGAGCACGTGGTCAACTACTTCTTCTTCGTGGCCGAAGAGGTGCGCGCCATCATGGCCCAGCTGGGCATCCGCAAGTTCGACGACCTGATCGGCCGCACCGACCTGCTCGACATGAAGAAGGGCATCGACCACTGGAAGGCCAAGGGGCTGGACTACAGCCGCCTGCTGGCGCAACCCCAGGTGCCGGCCGATGTGCCGCGCCGCCACGTCGAAGCCCAGGACCACGGCCTGGACAGGGCGCTGGACGTGCGGCTGATCGAAAAGGCCCGCCCGGCCATCGAGCGCGGCGAAAAGGTGCATTTCATTGAGAGCGTGCGCAACGTCAACCGCACCGTGGGGGCGATGCTGTCGGGCGAGGTCACCCGCCACCACCCCGAGGGGCTGCCCGATGACACGATCCGCATCCAGATGGAGGGCACCGGCGGCCAGTCCTTTGGGGCGTTTCTGTGCCGCGGCATCACGCTGTACCTGATCGGCGATGCCAACGACTACACCGGCAAGGGGCTGTCGGGCGGCCGCATCGTCGTGCGCCCCAGCATCGACTTTCGCGGCGATGCGGGGCAGAACATCATCGTCGGCAACACCGTGTTGTACGGTGCCACGCGCGGCGAGGCCTTCTTCCGCGGTGTGGCGGGTGAACGCTTTGCGGTGCGCCTGTCGGGGGCCACGGCGGTGGTGGAAGGCACCGGTGACCATGGCTGCGAGTACATGACCGGCGGCACCGTGGTGGTGCTGGGGCCCACGGGGCGCAACTTCGCCGCGGGCATGAGCGGCGGCGTGGCCTACGTCTACGACGAGGACGGGCTGTTTGCCAAGCGCTGCAACACCGCGATGGTGGCGCTGGAGAAGGTGTTGCCGGCGGCCGAGCAGGAAGCGACGATGGACCGTGCCATCTGGCACCGCGGCATGACCGACGAGCAGCAGCTGCGCGAGCTGCTGGAGGCGCACCACCGCTGGACCGGCTCGACCAAGGCGCGCGCGCTGCTGGACGACTGGGCCAATGCGCGCAGCCGCTTCGTCAAGGTGTTCCCGCACGAATACAAGCGCGCGCTGGCCGAAAACGCCGCCAAGGCGGCCAAGGCCGCTGCCAGCACTCCCAAGGAGCGGGCCAAGGCCACCGCTTGAGGATGCCGCGCACGCACGAAAGGACTGAGAATCATGGGCAAGATCACCGGCTTTCTGGAATTTGAGCGCATCGAGGAGGGCTATCAGCCCCCCCAGGAGCGCATCAAGCACTACCGGGAATTTGTCATCGGACTGGACGAGGCCCAGGCCAAGGTGCAGGGCGCGCGCTGCATGGACTGCGGCACGCCGTTTTGCAACAACGGCTGCCCCATCAACAACATCATCCCGGACTTCAACGACCTGGTCTACCGCGGTGACTGGCGCCACGCGATCCAGGTGCTGCACAGCACCAACAACTTTCCGGAGTTCACCGGGCGCATCTGTCCGGCGCCGTGCGAGGCGGCCTGTGTGCTCAACATCAACAACGATCCGGTGGGTATCAAGTCGATCGAGCACGCCATCGCCGACCGTGCCTGGAACGAAGGCTGGGTGGCGCCACAGCCGCCCAAGGTCAAGACCGGCAAGCGTGTGGCCATCGTGGGGTCGGGCCCTTCGGGCCTGGCGGCGGCGCAGCAGCTGGCCCGTGCCGGCCACGACGTCACGGTGTTTGAAAAAAACGACCGCATCGGTGGCTTGCTGCGCTATGGCATCCCGGACTTCAAGCTGGAGAAGTGGCTGATCGACCGCCGCATCGAGCAGATGCAGGCTGAGGGGGTGACCTTCCGCACGCGCGTGCTGGTGGGGCGCTTGCCCGAGGGCTGCAAGGTCACCAACGACGCGCGCGAGACTCTCGAGCCGCAGCAGCTGCTGGCCGAGTTCGATGCCGTGTTGTTGTGCGGCGGGGCCGAACAGCCACGCGACCTGCCGGTGCCGGGGCGCCAGCTCGATGGCATCCACTTCGCGATGGAGTTTTTGCCGCAGCAAAACAAGGTCAATGCGGGCGACAAGCTCAAAAAGCAGATCCGCGCCGATGGCAAGCACGTCATCGTCATCGGTGGCGGGGATACCGGCAGCGACTGCGTGGGCACCAGCAACCGGCACGGGGCGGCCAGCGTGACGCAGTTCGAGCTGATGCCGCAGCCGCCTGAGCGGGAGAACAAACCGCTGACGTGGCCGTATTGGCCGCTGAAGCTGCGCACCAGCTCCAGCCACGAGGAAGGCTGCCAGCGCGAATTTGCCATCGCCACCAAGGAATTTGTCGGCAAGAACGGCAAGGTCACGGCCGTGCGCACCGTCCACGTCGAGATGAAGGATGGCAAGCTGGTCGAGATCCCGGGCACCGAGAAGGAGTACCAAGCCGACCTGGTGCTGCTGGCGATGGGCTTTGTGTCGCCGATCGGCACGATCCTGGAGGCTTTCGGCGTCGAGCGCGACGCGCGCGGCAACGCCCGCGCCAGCACCGACGGCGCAGGTTGCTACGCCACCAACGTGCCGAAGGTGTTTGCCGCGGGGGACATGCGCCGCGGACAGTCGCTGGTGGTGTGGGCGATCCGCGAAGGGCGTCAGGCCGCGCGCGCGGTGGACGAATTCTTGATGGGGGCTTCGACGCTGCCACGCTGAGCCCGGCACGCTTGCGGGTTATCCCTTATCATCGCAACAGCCGGGATCGCCCGGCTGTTGTCATTTTTTGCATCCATGACCGGGTCTGCTCTTGTCGAACTACGCGACGTCGTCTTTGGCTACGACGACGATCGGCTCGTGCTCGACCGCGTCAGCCTGCACGTGCCGCGCGGCAAGGTCACCGTGCTGATCGGCACTTCTGGCGGGGGCAAGACCACACTGCTGCGCCTGATCGGCGGGCAGCTGCGCGCGCGCAGCGGCCAGGTGCTGTTCGATGGCCAGGATGTCGGCACCCTGGATCGCGACGGCCTGTATGCGGTGCGCCGGCGCATGGGCATGCTGTTTCAGTTCGGCGCCTTGTTCACCGACATGTCGGTGTACGACAACGTCGCGTTTCCGCTGCGGGAGCACACCCGCCTGCCGGAAACGCTGATCCGTGACATCGTGCTGATGAAGCTGCACGCCGTGGGGCTGCGCGGCGCGCGCGATCTGATGCCAGGTGAACTGTCAGGTGGCATGGCGCGCCGGGTGGCGCTGGCGCGTGCGATTGCGCTGGATCCGCAGCTCATCATGTACGACGAGCCGTTCTCCGGGCTGGATCCGATTTCGCTGGGCACCGCAGCGCGCCTGATCCGCCAGCTCAACGACACGCTGGGTCTGACCAGCCTCATGGTCTCGCACGAGCTGGAGTCGACCTTTGCGGTGGCCGACCACATCATCGTGCTGGCCAATGGGCGCGTGGCGATGCAGGGCACGCCCGAGCAGGTGCGCCACAGCGACAACCCGTTGATCCGGCAATACGTGACTGCCTCGCCCGACGGACCGGTGCGCTTTCACTACCCGGCCCCGGCGGTGGCCGAAGATTTCGGCCCGCAGGAGGCCGCAGGGGGAGGACGCTGATGCGCTGGTGGCATCCGGCCGATGTGGGGCTGGGCGTGCGCGCCAAGCTGGCCGACCTGGGCCTGGGAGCGCGCCTGTTCGTGCGTTTGCTGCTCAGGACGTGGGCGGGTTTTCGCCGCTTCGGGCTGATCCGCGACCAGATTCACTTCCTGGGCAATTATTCGCTGTCGATCATCGCCGTCTCGGGCCTGTTCGTCGGTTTTGTGTTCGGGCTGCAGGGTTACTACACGCTGCAGCGTTACGGCTCGGCCGAAGCGCTGGGGCTGCTGGTGACGCTGAGCCTGGTGCGCGAGCTGGGGCCGGTGGTGACGGCGCTGCTGTTCGCCGGGCGGGCGGGCACCTCGTTGACTGCCGAAATCGGCCTGATGAAGGCCGGCGAACAGCTCAGCGTGATGGAGATGATGGCGGTCGATCCGATCGACCGCGTGCTGGCACCGCGCTTTTGGGCCGGCGTGATCGTGATGCCCTTGCTGGCGGCGGTGTTCAGCGCCATGGGCATCATCGGCGGCTGGGTGGTGGGCGTGCTGATGATCGGGGTGGACGGCGGGGCGTTCTGGAGCCAGATCCAGGGTGGCGTCGATGTGTGGTCCGATGTGGGCAACGGCATGGTCAAGAGCGTGGTGTTTGGCGTGGCCGTGACCTTCATCGCGCTGCTGCAGGGGTTCGAATCGCACCCCACGCCGGAGGGGGTCTCGCGCGCGACCACCCGTACCGTGGTGATGGCCTCGCTGACCGTGCTGGGGCTGGATTTCATTCTGACCGCGCTGATGTTTTCGATCTGATGGGGAGTGGACCGACGTGATGCAACGTTCCAAGATCGACGTCTGGGTGGGGTTGTTCGTGCTGATCGGCGCGGCGGCCATTCTGTTTCTGGCGCTGCAGGCGGCCAACCTGCTCAACCTGAGCCTGGCGCCCACCTACCGCGTCACCGCCACCTTCGACAATGTCGGCTCGCTCAAGCCCAAGGCGGCGGTGCGCAGCGCGGGCGTGGTGGTCGGGCGGGTGGAGTCGATCACCTTCGACGACCGCAGCTTCCAGGCCAAGGTGGTGTTGGCACTGGAGTCACGCTATGCTTTCCCGAAAGACAGCTCCTTCAAGATCCTGACCAGCGGGTTGCTGGGGGAGCAGTACATCGGCATCGAGCCCGGCGGGGCCGAGGCCAATCTGGCCAACGGCGATGTCATCACGCGTACCCAGTCGGCGGTCGTGCTGGAAAATCTGATCGGCCAGTTTTTGTTCAACAAGGCCGCTGATCTAGGGGGGAAGGATCCATGACGCCGATGCATCGGCCGCTGCCCGGCCTGGCCCGTGGGGCCGCCGCCGTCGTCCTGGTGGGGGCGCTGGGGCTGGGCGGCTGCGCCAGCGTGCCGCAGGCGCATCCGGCCGATCCGCTGGAGCCGCTTAACCGCAGCGTCTTTCGCTTCAACGAAGCGCTGGATGAGGCCGTGCTCAAGCCGGTGGCCAAGGGCTATGTGGCCGCGGTGCCGCAGCCGCTGCGCACCGGGGTGAGCAACTTCTTTGCCAACTGGCGCGACCTGTGGTCGGCCGTCAACGCCGCGCTGCAGGCCCGGCCGCAGCCGGCTGCGGAAAATGCGCTGCGTTTTGCGGTCAACACGGTGTTCGGTCTGGCTGGCGTGCTGGACATCGCCAGCGAAATGGGCATCGCCCGCACGACGCTGGATTTTGGCCACACACTGGGGCGCTGGGGGGTGCCGGCCGGCCCGTACCTGGTGCTGCCGTTGCTGGGGCCCTCCAGCGTGCGCGAGACGGTGGCGTTGCCGCTGGACCGCCGCGGAGATGCCGTGGTGCAGGGCCTGGAGGAGACGGCCACCCGCAACGCCGCGCAAGGTTTGCGCCTGATCGACACGCGCGCGGGTCTGCTGCGCGCTGGCGAGCTGCTGGAGCAGGCGGCGCTGGACAAATACAGCTTCACGCGCGACGCCTACCTGGCACGCCGCCAGCGCCAGATCGACGAAGCGCGCGGTCAGCTCGACGGCGACGAACCGGTCGACACGAGGTAACGACGGTAACCAAGCGCATCCATCCGGAACCTGGCATGCGTGTCCTGGCTCATTGAAGATCATGAAATCCACATTGGTATCCCCTGCATCGAAGGCCGTGGGCGTCCTGTCGCCAGGCCGCTTGCCTCGCCGTGCGCTGCTGGCGCTGCTGGGTCTGGGGGGGCTGCTCGCCGTGGCGTGGCCGCCCGTGCGCGCGGCCGAAACGCTGGAAGCCCCCGAGGCGTTGATCCAGCGTGTGGCCAGCGAGGTTTTTGAGGCGGTCAAGCGCGATCCGGCGCTGCGCGGTGGCGACCTGGGCCGCATCACCGCGCTGGTGGACAGCAAGCTGATGCCGCACGTCGACTTCGAGCGCATGACAGCCTCGGCGGTGGGGCGGTTTTGGCGGCAGGCCACGCCTGAGCAGCGCCAGCGCCTGATGGCCGAATTCAAGACGCTGCTGGTGCGCACCTACTCAGGCGCGCTGACCCAGATCACCGATCAGACCCTGGTGATCCGGCCGTTGCGCGCCGCACCGGAGGCCACCGAGGTGGTGGTGCGTTCCGAGATCCGCGGCAAGGGCGATCCCATCCAGCTCGACTACCGCCTGGCCCGCACCGCCCAGGGCTGGAAGGTCTACGACCTGAACGTGTTGGGGGTGTGGCTGGTGGACACCTACCGCACCCAGTTTGCGCAGGAGATCAGCGCACGCGGCATCGACGGGCTGATCGCCACGCTGGCCGAACGCAACCGCGCCCATGGTCAGCGCTCCTGAGGTCGAGCGGGTGTTGCCGGCGTTGCCCGCCGAGCTGACGCATGTGCAGGCGCCCAGCTGGCTGCAGCAGGCCGAGCAGGCGGTGCTGGCCGCGCCAGCCGGCAGCACGCTGGTGCTGGACGCCCGCGCGTTGCAGGTGTTCGATTCGTCGGCGCTGGCGGTGTTGCTGGCGCTGCGGCGCGCGTTGCTGCGGCGAGGCTTGAGCTGGCGCATCGAGGGGCTGCCCGCGCGGTTGCGCACGCTGGCTGGCGTGTACGGGGTTGACGAACTGCTGCCGGCGTAGAATGCCCGGTTCGATGTCTGCAGCCGTTTCGTTCGACCAGGTCAGCAAGCGTTACGCCACCGCACGCGGGGTGCTGCAGGCGCTCGACCAGGTGACGCTCGAGATTGCGCCGGGTGAATTTTTCGGCCTGCTGGGCCCCAACGGAGCCGGCAAGACCACCCTGATCAGCATTCTGGCCGGCCTGACGCGGCCCACCTCGGGGCGGGCGCGCGTGTTTGGGGTCGACGTGCAGGCCGAGCCGTTGCAGGCGCGCCGGCTGTTGGGCATCGTGCCGCAGGAGCTCGTTTTCGACCCCTTCTTCACCGTGCGTGAGGCGCTGCGCTTTCAGTCTGGCTACTTTGGCCTGGCGCGCAACGACGCCTGGATCGACGAGCTGCTGGAAGGCCTCGGGCTGGCGGAGAAGGCGGACACCAACATGCGCCAGCTCTCCGGTGGCATGAAGCGGCGCGTGATGGTGGCCCAGGCCCTGGTGCACCGGCCGCGCGTCATCGTGCTGGATGAGCCCACCGCGGGCGTGGACGTGGAGCTGCGCCAGACCCTGTGGGCGTTCATCGCGCGCCTGAACCGCGATGGCTGCACGGTGCTGTTGACCACGCACTACCTGGAGGAGGCCGAGGCGCTGTGCAGCCGCATCGCGATGCTGCGCGGTGGGCGTGTGGTGGCGCTGGAGCGCACCGCCACGCTGCTGCAGCGCTTTTCGGCCAACGTGCTGCGCTTCAAGACCGACCAGCCTCTGCCGCCGGCGCTGGCTGCGCAGGCGCGCGCCACCGGCCGCATCAAGCAGGTCAAGGTGCACGATGCGCTGGAGGTGGAGCGGGTGCTGGCTGCGCTGCGGCAGGCCGGGGTGGTCGTGGAGGATGTCGAGGTGCACAAGGCCGATCTGGAAGACGTCTTCCTCGAGCTGATGGCGCAGCAGCGCGCGCAGGAGGCCGCAGCATGAGCGGCTGGCAGGCCCTGTTTGTCAAGGAGGTGCTGCGCTTCTGGAAGGTGGCGTTTCAGACGATTGCCGCCCCCATCGTCACGGCCATCCTCTACCTGCTGATCTTTGGCCACGTGCTGCAAGAGCATGTGCAGGTGTACGACGGGGTCGGCTACACCGCCTTTCTGTTGCCTGGGCTGGCGATGATGAGCCTGCTGCAAAACGCCTTTGCCAACAGTTCCTCCAGCCTCATCCAGAGCAAGATCATGGGCAACCTGGTCTTTGTGCTGGTGGCGCCGCTGTCGCATTGGGCCTGGTTCGTGGCCTACGTCGGCTCGTCGGTGTTGCGCGGTCTGGTCGTCGGCGGCGGGGTGCTGGCGGTCACTGCCTGGGCGGCCGAGCTGCGCTGGGCGCATCCGGTCTGGATTCTGACCTTCGCGGTGCTGGGCGCGGCGCTGCTGGGGGCGCTGGGCATCATCGCCGGTCTGTGGGCCGAGAAGTTCGACCAGATGGCGGCGTTCCAGAATTTCATCATCATGCCGATGACGTTTCTGTCCGGCGTGTTCTACTCGATCCATTCGTTGCCGCCGTTTTGGCAGGCGGTCAGCCACCTCAATCCGTTCTTCTACATGATCGATGGGGCGCGCTACGGCTTTTTCGGCGTCAGCGACGTCTCGCCCTGGCTGAGCCTGGGCGTGGTGGTGGCTGCGTTGCTGGCCGTGGGCGCGCTGACCGTGCACCTGCTGCGCATCGGCTACAAGATTCGCCACTGATGGCCTTCAACCCATGCGCCCTGCGTGGCGCCGCTGCTTGCCTATGATCACCGCCGACCAGATCCGCTCGCTGATTGCCGCTGGCCTGCCGTGCGACCACGTGGAGGTCAGCGGCGATGGCCGCCACTGGTATGCCGTCGTCGTTTCGTCTGCCTTTGAGGGCAAGCGGGCGATCCAGCGGCACCAGATGGTCTACGCCACGCTGGGGCAGCGCCTGCACACCGACGAGGTGCATGCGCTGTCGATGAAGACACTGACGCCGGCCGAATGGCAGGCACAGGCCGGGCGCTGAGCGACGATGGACCAGTTGCGGATACGCGGGGGGCGCCCGCTGGCGGGCGAAGTCGTCATTTCCGGGGCCAAAAACGCCGCACTGCCGCAGCTGTGCGCGGCGCTGCTGACCGAGCAGCCGGTGCAGCTGCGCAACGTGCCGCGGCTGCGCGACGTGGCCACGATGCGCGCGCTGTTGCAGCGCATGGGCGTGCGGGTCGAGGCGCACGGGGTGCGCGAGGGGCTGACGGTGCACGCCGCCGGTGCGATCGATCCCGTGGCACCGTACGAGCTGGTCAAGACGATGCGCGCCTCGATCCTGGTGCTGGGGCCGCTGCTGGCGCGCTGCGGTCGGGCGCGCGTGTCGCTGCCCGGGGGCTGCGCGATCGGGGCGCGGCCGGTGGATCAGCACATCCGCGGCCTGCAGGCGATGGGCGCGCAGATCACGATCGAGCACGGCGACATCGAGGCGCGGCTGCCGAGCGGGCGCAGCCGGCTGCGCGGCGCGCGCATCACCACCGACATGGTCACCGTCACCGGCACCGAAAACCTGTTGATGGCCGCCACACTGGCCGAAGGCGAGACCGTGCTGGAAAACGCGGCCCAGGAGCCCGAGGTGGTCGATCTGGCCGAGCTGCTGATCGCCATGGGGGCGCGCATCGAAGGCCATGGCACCAGCCGCATCCATGTGCAGGGGGTGGAGGCGCTGCACGGGGCCGAGCACCACGTGGTGGCCGACCGCATCGAGGCCGGCACGTTCTTGTGCGCGGTGGCCGCCGCGGGTGGGCAGGCGCTGCTGCGCCGGGCCCGCGCCGATCATCTGGATGCGGTGATCGACAAGCTGCTGGCCGCAGGCGTGCAGATCGAGCCGCGCGACGATGGCATCGCCGTGGCCTCACCCGGTGGTGCGCAGCTGAGTGCGCAGAGCTTTCGCACCACCGAATACCCGGGCTTTCCGACCGACATGCAGGCGCAGTTTATGGCGCTCAATTGCGTGGCGCAGGGGCCCAGTGCCGTGACCGAGACGATTTTTGAAAACCGCTTCATGCACGTGCAGGAGCTGGTGCGCCTGGGGGCCCGCATCCGGATCGACGGTCGCACCGCCTTCGTCGAGGGGGGGCAGCGTCTGTCCGGGGCCGCCGTCATGGCCACCGACCTGCGCGCCTCGGCCAGCCTGGTGATCGCCGGTTTGGTGGCCGACGGCGACACGGTGGTCGATCGCATCTACCACCTGGACCGGGGCTACGACCAGATGGAGGTCAAGTTGCGCGCGCTGGGCGCCGACATCGAAAGGTTGCCATGAATGCCACCGACACCCTGACGCTGGCCCTGTCCAAGGGGCGCATCTTCGACGAAACCCTGCCGCTGCTGCGCGCGGCCGGCATCGAGGTGCTGGAGGATCCGCAGACCTCGCGCAAGCTGATCCTGCCGACCAACCGCCCGGGCGTGCGCGTGGTGCTGGTGCGCGCCACCGACGTGCCGACCTATGTCGAGCACGGTGGCGCCGACCTGGGCGTCTGCGGCAAGGATACGCTGATCGAGCATGCCGCCGCCTGGGGCGGCAGCGCCCACGTCGGCCTGGTCGAGCCGCTCGATCTGGGCATTGCCCGCTGCCGCATGAGCGTGGCGGTGCCGGCGGATTTCGACTACGCGCGTGCGGTGCGCCAGGGCGCGCGGCTGCGCGTGGCCACCAAATATGTGGCCATCGCCCGCGAATTTTTTGCCAGCAAGGGCGTGCACGTCGATCTGATCAAGCTCTACGGCAGCATGGAGCTGGCCCCTCTGACCGGTCTGGCCGACGCGATCGTCGATCTGGTCTCCACCGGCAACACGCTCAAGGCCAACCGGCTGGTGGAGGTCGAGCGCATCATGGACATCTCCTCGCGCCTGGTGGTGCGGCCTGCGGCGCTGAAGGTCAAGGCCGCGCAGATCCGACCGCTGCTGCAGGCCTTTGCGCGTGCCGTGGGCGCACCGGTGGCAGCCTGAAGGAGAGGCCCTGCCGCGCGCACCCTCGGCGCCCTGCTGCGACAATCCCACCATGAACGCCGCCTTGCTTGCCCGTCCGCTGCGCCTGGACACCACGCAGCCCGATTTTGAAGCCCGTCTGGCCCAGCGCCTGCACTGGAGCGCCGACACCGACGCCGCCATCGAGGCGCGCGTCACCGAGATCCTGGCCGACGTGCGTGCGCGCGGGGACGCCGCGCTGCTGGAGTACACGAGCCGCTTCGATCAGTGGCCCGTCACCCGCGTGGCCGAGCTCGAGCTTGGGCCCGACGTGCTGCAGGGCGCGTACGAGTCGCTGCCTGCGGCGCAGCGCGAGGCCCTGCAGCAGGCAGCCGCGCGCATCCGCCGCTACCACGAGGCGCAGCTGCAGGCCTGCGGACGCTCGTGGGAGATCGTCGATGAGGACGGCTCACGCCTGGGGCAAAAGGTCACGGCGCTGGATCGCGTCGGCATCTACGTGCCTGGGGGCAAGGCGGCCTATCCGAGCAGCGTGCTGATGAATGCGATTCCGGCCCACGTGGCTGGGGTGGCGGAAATCATCATGGTGGTGCCCACCCCACGCGGCGAGCGCAATCAGCTGGTGCTGGCGGCAGCCCACGTGGCCGGGGTCAGCCGCGCGTTTGCCATCGGCGGCGCGCAGGCGGTGGCCGCGCTGGCCTACGGCACCGCCACCATCCCGAAGGTGGACAAGATCACGGGGCCGGGCAACGCCTATGTCGCAGCGGCCAAACGGCGCGTCTTTGGCACCGTGGGCATCGACATGATTGCCGGGCCCAGCGAAATCCTGGTGCTGGCCGACGGCAGCACGCCGCCGGACTGGGTGGCGATGGACTTGTTCAGCCAGGCCGAGCACGACGAGCTGGCGCAGTCGATTCTGCTCAGCCCGGACGGGGCCTACCTGGACGCGGTGCAGCAGGCCATCGACCGCCTGCTGCCCACCTTGCCGCGCGCGTCCATCATCGCCGCCAGCTTGAACGGCCGCGGCATGTTGATCCGCACGCGCAGCATGGAGGAGGCCTGCGCGCTCAGCAACCGCATCGCCCCGGAGCACCTCGAAATCGCCAGCCAAACGCCGGCCCGCTGGGAGCCGCTGCTGCGCCATGCCGGCGCCATTTTTCTGGGCGCCTACACCAGCGAGTCGCTTGGCGACTACTGCGCGGGCCCCAACCACGTGCTGCCCACCAGCGGCACGGCGCGCTTTTCCAGCCCGCTGGGGGTGTATGACTTCCAGAAGCGCTCCAGCCTGATCGAGGTCAGCGCGGCCGGGGCGCGGGTGCTGGGGCAGGTGGCCAGCGTGCTGGCGCACGGCGAGGGTCTGCAGGCGCACGCCCGCGCGGCCGAGCTGCGTCTGGAGGGCCAGGCATGAGCCGGTTGCAGGCGGCGCTGCAGCGCATCCGCCAGGACGTGCAGGGCATGCACGCCTACGCCATCCAGGACGCGCGCGGGCTGATCAAGCTCGACGCGATGGAAAACCCCTACCCGCTGCCCCCGGCACTGCAGCAGGCGCTCGGGCAGCGGCTGGGGGCCGTGCCGATCCACCGCTATCCTGGGCCGCGCATCGAAGACCTCAAGGCGGCGCTGGCGCGGTTTGTCGGCCTGCCCGCGGGGGCGACGCTGCTGCTGGGCAACGGCTCGGATGAGCTGATCAGCCTGCTGGCCTTGGCCTGCGACGTGCCGGGAGCCACCATCCTGGCGCCGGTGCCGGGCTTTGTGATGTACGAAATGTCGGCGCGGCTGCAGGGGCTGCGCTTTGTCGGCGTGCCGCTGCGGCCCGACTTCGAGCTGGATGAGCCTGCGATGCTGGCGGCCATCGAGCGTGAGCGACCGGCGCTGACTTACCTGGCGTACCCCAACAACCCCACCGCCAACCTGTGGGACGAGGCGGTGCTGCGCCGCCTGATCGACGCGGTGGCGGCCGTCGGCGGGCTGGCGGTGATCGACGAAGCCTACCAACCCTTTGCCAGCCGCACCTGGCTCGATGTCTGGCGTGCCGAGCCGCAGGCGCACGGCCACGTGCTGATCATGCGCACGCTGTCCAAATTCGGGCTGGCCGGCGTGCGGCTGGGCTACCTGATCGGTGCGCAACCGCTGGTGGCCGAGCTGGACAAGGTGCGTCCGCCCTACAACGTCGGCAGCCTCAACGCCGAGTGTGCGCTGTTTGCGTTGGAGCACGCCGACGAGTACGCGCGCCAGGCCGCAGCCATCCGGTCCGAGCGCAGCCGCCTGCTGGCGGCGCTGGCCGCGCTGCCCAGCGTGCAGCCGTACCCGAGCGAGGCCAACATGATCCTCGTGCGTGTGCCCGACGCGACACGCGCCTTCACGGGTTTGCGCGCACGCGGCGTGCTGGTCAAGAATGTTTCTACAATGCACCCGTTGCTTGCCAACTGCCTGCGGCTGACGGTCGGCACCCCGGCCGAAAACGATGCGCTGCTGGCAGCGCTGCCGCCCTCGCTATGACGACCTTGCCCGCTGCCTCTGGCGCTGCCGCCCGCACGGCGGACGTGCAGCGCACCACGGCCGAAACCCGCATCCGTGTGCGCCTGGACCTCGACGGCAGTGGCCGCAGCCGGCTGCGCACCGGCATCGGCTTTTTCGACCACATGCTCGACCAGATCGCCCGGCATGGGCTGATCGATCTGGAGATCGATTGCGACGGCGACCTGCACGTCGACGGCCACCACACGGTGGAAGACGTCGGCATCACGTTGGGGCAGGCGGTGGCGCGCGCGGTCGGCGACCGGCGCGGCATCCGCCGCTACGGCCACGCCTACGTGCCGCTGGATGAGGCGCTGTCGCGCGTGGTGATCGATTTTTCCGGCCGTCCCGGCCTGCACCTGGAGGTGCGCTTCACTGCAGCGCAGATCGGCCAGTTTGACACCCAGCTGGTGCATGAGTTTTTCCAGGGCTTCGTCAACCACGCCGGCGTGACGCTGCACATCGACAATCTGAAGGGGCACAACGCGCATCACCAGTGCGAAACGATCTTCAAGGCGTTTGCCCGCGCGCTGCGCGCCGCCGTGGAGCGCGACCCGCGCCTGGGCGATGCGGTGCCGTCCACCAAAGGCAGCTTGTGACGCCGATGGGCATCGGGTGAGCATGGCGATGGCAGGTGGACGCGAAACGGTGGCCGTGGTGGACTACGGCATGGGCAACCTGCGCTCGGTGGCGCAAGCCGTCATCCATGCCGCGCAGACCACCGACTACATCGAGGTGGTCGTCACCTCCAGCCCGCAGCAGGTGCGCGATGCGCACCGCGTGGTGCTGCCGGGGCAGGGGGCGATGCCCGACTGCATGGCCGAACTGGAGCGCAGCGGGCTGCGCGCCGCGGTGCTGCACGCCGCCGCCACCAAACCGCTGTTCGGTGTGTGCGTGGGCATGCAGATGCTGCTGGACCATTCCGAAGAAGGTGACACGCCGGGCCTGGGGTTGATTGGGGGGCGGGTGGTGCGCTTTCGGCTGCAGGGGCAGCAGCAACCCGATGGCAGCCGCTACAAGGTCCCCCAGATGGGCTGGAACCGGGTCTGGCATGGCTTGGAGCATGGCCCCGGGGCGCAGCCGGTGGCTCACCCACTGTGGGCCGGCATTCCCGACGGCAGCTATTTCTACTTCGTGCACAGCTATCACGCCCATCCGTACGATCCGGCCCACACCGTTGGCGTGACCGAGTACGGGGTACGCTTTGCCAGCGCCATCGCGCGCGACAATCTGTTTGCCACCCAGTTCCACCCTGAAAAGAGCGCCGCCCAGGGGCTGGCGCTGTACCGCAACTTCCTGCACTGGAATCCCTAACCGCCAAGCGCCTTTTCTGCCATGCTGCTGATTCCCGCCATCGACCTCAAGGACGGCCAGTGCGTGCGCCTCAAGCAGGGCGACATGGAACAGTCCACCGTGTTCAGCGACGATCCGGCGGCCATGGCGCGCCACTGGGTCGAGCTGGGCGCGCGCCGGCTGCATCTGGTGGACCTCAACGGCGCCTTTGCTGGCAAGCCGCGCAACGAAGCCGCCATCCGCAGCATCCTGCGCGAAGTCGGCGACGAAGTCGACGTGCAGCTGGGCGGCGGTATCCGCGATCTGGACACCATCGAGCGCTACCTCGATGCCGGCCTGCGCTACGTCATCATCGGCACCGCGGCGGTCAAAAACCCGGGTTTCCTGAAGGATGCCTGCACCGCCTTCGGCGGCCACATCATCGTCGGCCTGGACGCCAAGGACGGCAAGGTCGCCACCGATGGCTGGAGCAAACTGACCGGGCACGAAGTGGTGGACCTGGCGCGCAAGTTCGAGGATTATGGCGTCGAGGCGGTGGTCTACACCGACATCGGCCGCGACGGCATGCTCAGCGGCCTCAACATCGAGGCCACCGTGCGCCTGGCGCAGGCGCTGACGATTCCGGTCATCGCCTCCGGTGGGCTGGCGGGGCTGGAGGACATCCGCCGTCTCTGCGAGGTCGAGTCCGAAGGCATCGAAGGCGTGATCTGCGGCCGCGCGATTTACAGCGGAGCGCTCGATTTCGCAGCCGCCGTGGCGTTGGTCGAACAATCGGGCGGCTGAGGCAGCGATGCTGGCCAAGCGCATCATCCCGTGTCTGGACGTCACCGGCGGGCGCGTCGTCAAAGGGGTCAACTTCGTCGAGCTGCGCGATGCCGGCGATCCGGTGGAGATCGCCGCGCGCTACAACGAACAGGGCGCCGACGAGCTGACGTTTCTGGACATCACCGCCACCAGCGACGGGCGCGACCTGATCCTGCCGATCATCGAGGCGGTGGCCAGCCAGGTGTTCATCCCGTTGACCGTGGGCGGTGGCGTGCGCACCGTGCAGGACGTGCGCCGGCTGCTCAACGCCGGGGCCGACAAGGTCAGCTTCAACTCGGCGGCGATCGCCAACCCGCAGGTGGTGCACGACGCCGCCGCCAAATACGGCTCGCAGTGCATCGTCGTGGCCATCGACGCCAAGCGCCGCCGCCCCGAAGACGAGCAGCGTCCAGGGCCCGATGGCCAGCCGCTGGGCCCGGGCTGGGACGTGTACTCGCACGGTGGCCGCCACAACACCGGGCTGGATGCCGTGCAGTGGGCGCGACGCGTGGCGGCGCTTGGCGCAGGCGAAATCCTGCTGACCAGCATGGATCGCGACGGCACCCAAGCCGGCTTCGATCTGGCGCTGACCCGCGCGGTCAGTGATGCGGTCGAGGTGCCGGTGATTGCATCGGGCGGGGTCGGCAACCTCGACCACCTCGTCGATGGCATCCGCGTCGGCGGTGCGGATGCGGTGCTGGCCGCCAGCATCTTCCACTACGGCACGTACACCATCGCGCAGGCCAAGCAGCGCATGGCCGAAGCCGGTATCCCAGTGCGGCTTTGAGGCCCGCCGGCTGGGGCGTGGTACGCTTGCAGGCATGGACTGGTTGGACGAGGTGCGCTGGGACGCCCAGGGGCTGGTGCCCGCCATCGCGCAGGAGCGCGACAGCGGCGACGTGCTGATGATGGCGTGGATGAACCGCGAGGCGCTGGCCAAGACGGCCGAGCTCGGCCGCGCCGTGTACTGGAGCCGCTCGCGGGGCCGGCTGTGGTACAAGGGTGAGGAGTCGGGACACGTGCAGCAGGTGCACGAAATCCGGCTCGACTGCGACGGCGATGTCGTGCTGCTGAAAGTCACCCAGCTGGGGCACACCCCCGGCATTGCCTGCCATACCGGGCGCCACAGCTGTTTCTACCAGCGGCTGGATACGGCTGACCGATGCTGGCGCACGGTCGAGCCGGTGCTGCGTGACCCCGAACGGATCTACCGCTGAGCCTGCCATGACGACGACCGGCACCACCGATGAGATCCTGCTGCGGCTGGCCGCGGTGATCGACAGCCGCAAACCCGCCGCCGGCGGCGACCCCGAGCGCAGCTACGTGGCGCGGCTGCTGCACAAGGGGCCCGATGCCTTTCTGAAAAAAATCACCGAAGAGGCCGGCGAGGTGGTCATGGCCGCCAAGGACCTGCAGCACGGTGCGGGCAGCGCGCAGGCTTTGGTGGGGGAGGTGGCCGATTTGTGGTTTCACAGCCTGATCGCGCTGGCCCATTTTGGCCTGGGGCCCGCGGAGGTGTTGGCCGAGCTGGTCCGCCGCGAAGGCCTCAGTGGCCTGGAGGAGCAGGCTTTGCGCAAGGCGCGTCAGCGCGAAACGCAGGCAGGTGCCGGGGCGCCGACCCCTTGAGAGCTCACCGGGGCGATGATCATGAACGAGGCATGGCCCGATTCCACGCGTGATGCCACGCCGGTGCTGCAGGCAGACGCGGCCGTCCCGGCGGAGCGCCTGGCCAGCCTGCGTCGGCTGACGTTGGCGGTGTACGCCCTGTATGCCTTGTCGTGGTTCGTCGGGATCACGGCGCTGATCGCGATCATGATCAACTACATCAAGCGCGCCGATGTCGCGGGTACGCTGTACGAAAGCCAC
Organism: Tepidimonas sp.; assembly: GCA_025054905.1. Lineage (GTDB taxonomy): Bacteria > Pseudomonadota > Gammaproteobacteria > Burkholderiales > Burkholderiaceae_C > Tepidimonas. Next base: position 9,974 of record JANWZF010000299.1, on the reverse strand, counting down.
TTCACGTGGCAGATTCGGACCTTCTGGTGGGCGTTGCTGGGGGCGCTGCTGGGAGGCCTGAGCCTGGTGGTCGGTGTGGGGTTTCTGATTTGGGCCGCCACCTTCGTCTGGACGCTGTACCGCCTGGTCAAAGGTTGGCTGTACTGGAACGATCGCAAGCCGCTGCCGGTGTGAATCGGTGGCGGCTGTCTTGCCTTCACGAATGCCATGCAACACGATCCGAGCTGCATCTTCTGCAAAATCATCGCGGGCCAGATTCCCAGCCGCAAGGTCTACGAAGACGACGAGCTGTACGCTTTTCACGACATCAACCCGTGGGCGCCCGTGCACTTTTTGCTGGTGCCCAAGCTGCACATCCCTTCGATGGCGCAGCTGCAGCCCGAGCACGAGCGTCTGATGGGGCGCCTGATGGTGCTGGCACCGCAGCTGGCGCTGCAGCAGGGCTGCCTGCCGTATCCGCAAGGCGGCTTTCGCATCGTGTGCAACACCGGCGAGCACGGCGGGCAGGAGGTGCACCATCTGCACGTGCACGTCATTGGAGGCCCGCGCCCCTGGCGCAAAGGCTGAGACGCCGGCGCGTCCCCGCGCTTTGCGGCACAATCCAGTACCCCCACCGGTGAGCGGCGAACCGCTGGCGGGGTCCTAGAATCGAAGCTTGCAATCGGGGCGTTGGCGACCCCGTCGATGGAGTCGAGCATGGGTAGTTTTTCCATTTGGCACTGGCTGGTGGTGCTGCTGATCGTGGTGTTGGTGTTTGGCACCAAGAAGCTCAAGAACCTGGGCTCGGATCTCGGGGCGGCGGTCAAGGGCTTCAAGGACGGCATGGCGCACGGCAGCAGCCCGAGCGAGGCCTCGGCGGCCGGCAACGGCGCCACGGCGCAGGTCACCGCGGACAAGAGCGCGGCTGACAAGACCACGATCGACGTCGAGGCCAAGACCAAGTCGTGAGGTTGCGCGCTGCCGCTGCACGGATCGGGGGGGCCTGCACGCAGGCCCTGTGGAGGTGTCCATGATCGATCTGGGCATTTCCAAACTCGCCTTGATCGGGGTCGTGGCGTTGGTCGTCATCGGCCCGGAAAAGCTGCCGCGCGTGGCGCGCACCGTGGGCGCGCTGCTCGGCAAGGCCCAGCGCTACGTGGCCGAGGTCAAGGCGGAGGTCAACCGCACCATCGAGCTCGAAGAGCTCAAGCGCATGAAAGAGTCGGTCGAAAAGACCGCGCGCGACGTCGAGACGCAAGTCAGCGCCACGGCCGCCGATTTTGAGCGCGAGTGGGCGCAGGTCACCGCCGGGCTGGACGGGGCCTCGGCCAGCGCGCCGGCACCCGACATCGCGGACAGTCTGGCCTCCATCGGCTCGCCCGTCGCGCCGCGGCCGTCGCGTCCCAAGAAAAATTTCCGCCTCAAGCGCCAGGCGGTGCCGCAGTGGTACAAGGCGCGCGCCGGGGTGCGCCGCCACGTGCTGTCGGGTGCCGCCCGGGTGGCGCGCTACCGTCCCAAGCATCTTCCGCGCTGATCCATGGCCGACTCCCGCGATCCCCACGACGAGCTGGCCGGCACCGAACAGCCGTTTGTCGCGCATCTGATGGAGCTGCGCGACCGCATCCTGTACGCGCTGTACGGGGTCGGCGCGGCGATGGCGCTGCTGGCATTGTGGCCCGGCCCCAGCGGGCTGATCGATTTCATCGCCACCCCGATCCGCGCCCACATGCCGCCCGACGTCAAGCTGATTGCGGTGGGGGTGTTCACACCCTTTTTTGTGCCGCTGAAGGTGCTGATGATGGCCGGGCTGCTGCTGGCCTTGCCCTGGGTCATCTATCAGATCTGGGCGTTCGTGGCCCCGGGGCTCTACAGCCACGAGAAGCGCTTTGCGCTGCCGTTGATCGTCATCGGCAGTGCGCTGGCCTACCTTGGCATCGCGTTCGTGCAGTTTTTCGTGCTGGACAAGATGTTTGCCTTCATCCAGGGCTTCACGCCGGCCAGCGTCAATGCCACTCCAGACATCGCCTCCTACGTCGAAGCGATCCTGTCGCTGTACCTGGCCTTTGGGCTGGCCTTTCAGGTGCCCGTGGTGGTGATGCTGCTGGTGCGCTTCGACATGGTGACGGTGGACAAGTTGAAGAGCTTTCGTGGCTACTTCATCGTCATCGCTTTCGTCGTGGCCGCTGTCGTGACACCGCCGGACGTCATCTCGCAGGTCGCGCTGGCCGTGCCGATGTGCCTGCTCTACGAATTGGGCATTTGGGGCTCGCGCTGGTTTGCCCGCGTCAGCCGTGCCCCGGATGAGTCAGCCGGGGCGGCCTCTCCGGAGTAAGTGCCGCAGCCGCCCAGCCGCTGTGGCCGCGCACCCCAGGCGGGGGGCCCTGTTTAGCGAGCCAGTTCCGCGGCCGAGGGGCGACGGCCAGGGACCACCCGCAGCGTCTGTTCCCGTCCGTCGCGCCACAGGCGCAACGTTACCGTCGTACCAGGCTTCAGCGCCGCCACCGCAGCCAGCAGCGTCGGCACGTCGGTCACCGGGGTTTCGCCGACGTGGGTGATGACGTCGCCCGGGACGACGCCGGCGCGCGCCGCCGGGCCGTCTTGCAGCACGCCGCCCACCACGACACCGCGCAGCTGGCGTGGTAGCCCCAGATGCTCGATCCATTCCGGCTCCAGCGGGCGTGGCTCCACGCCGATCCAGCCACGCGTGACGCGGCCGTCGCGCACGATGGCCTCCATCACCTCACGCGCGGTGGCGATCGGGATCGCAAAACCGATGCCCATCGAGCCACCCGAGCGCGAATAGATGGCGGTGTTGATGCCAACCAGCCGGCCCTCGGCATCGACCAGGGCGCCGCCGGAATTGCCGGGGTTGATGGCCGCGTCGGTCTGGATGAAATTCTCGAAGGTGTTGAGGCCAAGCTGGCTGCGCCCCAGCGCGCTGACGATGCCGGCCGTCACCGTCTGACCGACCCCAAACGGGTTGCCAATGGCCAGCACACGGTCGCCCACCTGCAGGGTGTCGGAGCGGCCCAGGACGATCACGGGCAAATCGGTCAGCGTCACGCGCAGCACTGCCAGATCGGTGTCGGGGTCGGTGCCGATCACCTGCGCGCGCGACTGCCGGCCGTCGCTGAGCTGCACCACGATCTCATCGGCCCCTTCGATCACGTGGTTGTTGGTCAGGATGTAGCCGGCGGGGCTGACGATGACGCCGGAGCCCAGCCCGCTCTGGGGTTCGGCCTCCGGCAGCCGATCGCCGAAGAAATGGCGAAACCACGGCTCCTGCGCGTGGGGGTTGCGCACCTCGGTGCTGGTGGAAATGCTGACCACCGCCGGTGCGGCCGCGCGCGCGGCGGCGGCCAGGCTGTTGGCTTCGATCACCGCGCTGCGTTCGGTGCGGGTGTTTTCCAGCACCGCAACGGACCGTCTCCATCCCCAGGGATACGTTAGCCACTGCGGCTTGAGCGTGGCCACCACGAACCAGATGGCCAGCAGCACGGTCACGGTTTGGGCCAACAGCAGCCACCCACGGCGCAGGTTCATCGCAGCCCGCCCCGCCCATAGCCCTGATGGCAGCAGGGTTGATGTGGGTCAAGGCCTTGCGGCCTGGCCTGGCGTCCAATGTCGGCATACCGGCATCGGTAATGTCTGGAGGAGTCGGTCATGAAAGCCCTCGTCGACCTGTTTTCCACCGATTATGGACTGATGAGTGTGGCCGTCATCGCGTTCGTCATTGGCATGGCCGTCTATTTCGTACGCCTGTTCACCCGCAAGATCGAAGAGTCGGCGCGCGACGCTGGCCGACCCTGACCGGCGGCGCGGCGGTGCGACAATGCGCGCATGACGCCATCCGCATACCCCGAAAGCACTGGCTGCGCGCTGGACGAGCTGGTGGCCGCCGCCGATGCCCTGCTGGAGCCCGCGCGTTTCCAGGATTACGGCCCCAACGGCCTGCAGGTGCAGGGACGCCCGCAGGTGCGGCGGCTGGTCTCGGGTGTGACGGCCAGCCTGGCGCTGATCGATGCAGCCATCGAAGCCGGCGCGGATGCGATCCTTGTGCACCACGGCCTGTTCTGGCGGGGGCAGCGCGGCACGGTGACCGGCTGGCTGAAAACGCGGCTGCAACGCCTGTTGGTGCACGACGTGAGCCTGCTGGCCTATCACCTGCCGCTGGATGCCCACCCGCAGGTGGGCAACAACGCGCAGCTGGCCCTGCGCCTGGGGTTTCGCCCCGAGGGAGACGGGTGGGGGCGGTTTGGCGAGCAGCAGCTGGGTTTTGTGGGGCTGAGTCCGGTGCCGGATGCGGCGGCGTTGGCCGCCCATCTAGAGCAGGTGCTGGGGCGCCGCCCGCTGTGGGTGCCGGGGGATGGACGGCCGCTGCGCCGCATCGGCTGGTGCAGCGGCGGGGCGCAGAACTATTTTGAGGCTGCCATCGCGGCAGGGGTGGACGCGTTTCTGACCGGCGAGATGTCCGAGCCGCAGGCCCACCTGGCGCGCGAGTGTGGGGTGGCGTTCTATGCGTGCGGGCATCACGCTACCGAGCGCTACGGTGCCCCTGCGCTGGGGGCGTGGCTGGCGCAGCAGCTGGGGCTGCAGCACAGCTTCATCGAGATCGACAACCCGGCCTGAAGGAGCACCCCCGTGACCGGTGCGCCAATCGCCATCACGATGGGCGATGCCGCGGGCATCGGCCCGGAGATCATCGTGCGGCTGTTTCAGCGCCGGCCGGACTGGTCGTCGCGCTGCGTGGTGATCGGCGATCAGGCCGCGCTGCGCCGTGCCGCGCGCGCCATCGGTGAGCCGGTCCCGATCGCCGAGGTGGACGGGCCTGCCCACGCGGCCGACGTGCCGCCGGGGGCGGTGCCGCTGTGGCCGGCGGTGACACTGTCGAGGCTGCCCGCCTGGGGGCAGGTCGACGCTGCAGCGGGGCGCGCGGCGGCCGATGCCGTGGTGCTGGCGGCGCAGTGCGCGCTGCGCGGGGAGGTGGCGGCGGTGGTGACCGCACCGCTGGCCAAGGCGGCGCTGGCTGCGGCGGGGCTGCCCTATCCGGGGCACACCGAGCTGCTGCAAGCGGTGGCGGCTCAGCACCTGGGTTTGCCGCCTGAGCGGCTGCCGGTGCGCATGATGCTGTCCAACCCGCAGCTGCGCACGGTGCTGGTCAGCATCCATGTCTCGCTGCGGCAGGCGCTGGAGCTGGTCACACCGGCCAACCTTGACGAGACCCTGCGCATCACCCATGCTCATTTCACCCGCGTGCTGGGCTGGCCGGGCTGCCGTATCGCAGTGGCCGGCCTCAATCCCCACGCTGGCGAGGACGGGTTGTTCGGCCGCGAGGAGCTCGACATCATCGCGCCGGCAGTGGCGCGCGCGCGCGCCGCGGGCATCGATGCGCACGGGCCTCTGCCGCCCGATACGGTGTTCTGGCGCGCGCGCCAGGGCGAATTCGATGTGGTGATCGCCCAATACCACGACCAAGGCTTGATCCCGGTCAAGGTCACGGGGCTGGCCGATGGTGTCAACTCCACCCTTGGACTGCCCTTCGTGCGCACGAGCCCGGATCACGGCACCGCGTTCGACATCGCGGGCCGAGGTTGTGCCGACCCCTCCAGCCTGCAGGCAGCGGTGGCCGCAGCGCTGGAGGTGCTGCAGGCCCGGGCTTGAGCTGCGTTGGGGTGGTCGGTCGGGCAAGGGTTAGCCCCTAGCCGTTCCTTTACAATGCCGGATGGCCCGCGCACGCCCGGCTCGTACCCGGTGCAACGGGTCGCCCCAACGTCGAGCCATCCCTCTCCCGGAGAGACTTCCCCCATGAGCGAAGCCACCGTCGATCCCCAACGTCGAACTTGGCTCATCACCTCGGCTGCCGTGGGTGGCGCCGGGGTGGTGGCCGCGGCCGTGCCGTTCGTCCAATCGTTTGCGCCGTCGGAGCGTGCCAAGGCCGCCGGTGCGTCGGTCGAGGTCGACGTCTCCAAGTTGCAACCCGGCGAGAAAATCGTCGTCGAGTGGCGCGGCAAGCCGGTGTGGATCATGCGGCGCACGCCCGAGCAGCTGGCCGCGCTGGAAAAGGTCGAGGACCAGCTGGCCGACCCCAACTCCGAGCGCAAAGCCTACCCCACGCCGCCGTACGCCAAAAACCGCCACCGCTCGATCAAGCCCGAGTACCTGGTGGCCGTGGGTATCTGCACGCACCTGGGCTGCTCGCCGGTGGACAAGCTGCAGCCAGGCCCGCAGCCGTCGCTGCCTGACGACTGGCAGGGTGGGTTCCTGTGCCCCTGCCACGGCTCCACGTTCGACATGGCCGGCCGCGTGTTCAAAAACAAGCCCGCTCCGGACAACCTCGAGATTCCGCCGCATCATTACGTGTCCGACACCGTGGTGCTGATCGGCGAGGATCCACCCAAGGCCTGAACCGCGCCGCTGCCACGCCCGCCCAAGCTTCAAGGGAACCTGACCATGGCCGAATTCAAGGAAGCCCCCGCCGATGCCCCCGCTGGCGTCAAGCTCCTGACCTGGATCGACAACCGTTTTCCGTTGTCGAAGATGTACCGGGAGCACATGTCGGAGTACTACGCGCCGAAGAACTTCAACACCTGGTATTTCTTCGGCTCGCTGGCGATGCTGGTGCTGGTGATCCAGATCGTCACCGGCATCTTTCTCGTCATGCACTACAAACCCGATGCCTCGCTCAACGCTGCGGGCGTGCCGGTGGCCTTTGCGTCGGTCGAGTACATCATGCGCGACGTGCCGTGGGGTTGGCTGATCCGCTACATGCACTCCACCGGCGCCTCGGCATTCTTCATCGTGGTCTACCTGCACATGTGGCGTGGCCTGATTTACGGGTCGTACCGCAAGCCGCGGGAGCTGGTGTGGATCTTCGGGGTGGCCATCTTCCTGTGCCTGATGGCCGAGGCGTTCTTCGGCTACCTGTTGCCGTGGGGGCAGATGTCGTACTGGGGTGCGCAGGTGATCGTCAACCTGTTCTCGGCGATCCCGTTCATCGGCCCGGATCTGGCCATCTGGATCCGCGGTGACTACGTGGTGTCGGATGCAACGCTGAACCGCTTCTTCAGCTTCCACGTCATCGCCATTCCGCTGGTGCTGCTGGGGCTGGTGGTGGCGCACATCATCGCGCTGCACGAGGTGGGCTCCAACAACCCCGATGGCATCGAGATCAAGGCCACCAAAGGCCCGGACGGCAAGCCCCTGGATGGAATTCCGTTCCACCCGTACTACACCATCCACGACATTCTCGGCGTGGCGGTGTTCCTGCTCGTGTTTTCGGCGATCGTGTTCTTTGCCCCCGAGGCCGGCGGCTACTTCCTCGAGTTCAACAACTTCATCCCGGCCGACCCGATGGTGACGCCGCCGCACATCGCGCCGGTGTGGTACTTCACGCCGTTTTACTCGATGCTGCGCGCCACCACCAGCGAGATGATGGTGGTGCTGGTGGCGGTGGTGCTGGTGGCGGCGCTGCTGGCGGCGCTGAAGTCCGGCGCTGGCGCGCTGGGCAAAGCCGCGATCCTGGGCGGCGCGGTGGTGCTGGCTGCGCTGATGCTGACCATCGATGCCAAATTCTGGGGCGTGGTGGTCATGGGCGGCGCGGTGATCATCCTGTTCTTCCTGCCGTGGCTGGACAAGAGCCCGGTCAAGTCGATCCGCTACCGTCCGAGCTGGAACAAGTGGCTCTACGGCCTGTTCATCATCAACTTCCTGATCCTGGGCTATCTGGGCGTGCTGCCGCCGTCGCCGGTCGGGGAGCGGGTGTCGCAGGTCGGCACACTGTTCTACTTCGGCTTCTTCCTGCTGATGCCGTGGTGGAGCCGCCTGGGTGAGTTCAAGCCCGTGCCGGCGCGCGTGACGTTCAAGCCGCACTGACCCCGTGCCCAAGGATGAGGAGAACGATTCGATGAAGCGATGGATCGCAACCGGCCTGGTCGCGCTGAGCGCCCTCGTGGGCCTGGGCGGCGGCGCACAGGCCGCCGGGACCAACTTTCCGATGGACAAGGCGCCGCGCCTGAGCACCGATCAGGCGGCGCTGCAGCACGGCGCCAAGATTTTTGTCAACTACTGCCTGAGCTGCCATTCGGCCTCGTTCGTGCGCTACAACCGCCTGACCGAGCTGGGCCTGACCGAAAAGCAGATCAAGGAAAACCTGATGTTCACCACCGACAAGGTGGGCGATCTGATGGTGGCGGCGATCTCGCCGCAGCAGGCCAAGGCGTGGTTCGGGGCGCAGCCGCCGGACCTGTCGCTGGTGGCACGCTCGCGCGCAGGGCATGGCTACAGCGGGGCCGACTACCTCTACACGCTGCTGCGTGGCTACTATCGAGACCCAAACCGTCCGACCGGCTGGAACAACGTCGTGTTCCACAACATCGGCATGCCGCATCCGCTGTGGGAGCTGCAGGGTGAGCGCAAACCGGTGTTCGAAAAGGTCTCCAGCCACGGGCACGAGACCGAGGTGTTCCGCGGCTGGGAGGTGGTCAAGCCGGGGCAGCTGTCGCAGGCCGAGTACGACCGCCTGGTGGCCGACCTGGTGGCCTATCTGGAATGGATGGGCGAGCCGGGCAAAAACGACCGGGTGCGGCTCGGCGTGTGGGTGATGATATTCCTCGGACTGTTTGCCATCGTGGCCTGGCGCCTCAACGCCGCCTATTGGAAAGACGTCAAGTAATCCCCATCTGAGCCGGGCGTGCCGCGCGCCGGGTTGCCACAGTGGGTCGAGCCGCCGGCGGGCGGCTTCCCACTGTTTTCGTTTACGACGATTGGAGCGAAAACGCCATGATGGTCTTGTATTCGGGCACGACCTGCCCGTATTCGCACCGCTGCCGTTTCGTGCTGTTCGAAAAGGGCATGGACTTCGAGATCCGCGATGTGGATCTTTACAACAAGCCCGAGGATATTTCCGTGATGAACCCGTACGGGCAGGTGCCGATCCTGGTCGAGCGCGACCTGATCCTGTACGAATCCAACATCATCAACGAATACATCGACGAGCGCTTTCCGCATCCACAGCTGATGCCGGGCGATCCGGTCGACCGCGCGCGCGTGCGGCTGTTCCTGCTCAATTTCGAAAAGGAGCTCTTCACGCACGTCTCGGTGCTGGAGCAGCGCACGCCCAAGCCGACGGACAAGCAGCTCGAGAAGGCTCGCGCCCACATCCGCGAGCGGCTGACCCAGCTGGCGCCGGTGTTCCTGAAGAACAAGTTCATGCTGGGGGATCATTTTTCGATGCTGGACGTGGCCATTGCGCCGCTGCTGTGGCGCCTGGATCACTATGGCATTGAACTCAGTCGTAATGCCGCGCCGCTGCTGAAATACGCCGAGCGCATCTTCTCGCGTCCGGCGTACATCGAGGCGCTGACCCCCTCTGAAAAGGTCATGCGCAAGTGATGGACGCCGACCTGCCCTCGCTGCGGCCGTATCTGGTGCGCGCGGTGCACGAATGGTGCACCGACCATGGCTTGACGCCCTATCTGGTGGCGGCGGTGGACGAGCGTGTGCAGGTGCCGCGCGAATACGCGCGCGATGGCCAGATCGTGCTCAACATCAGCTTTGACGCGACCGCCAACCTGCGCATCGGCAACGAGGAGGTCACGTTCAAGGCGCGCTTTGGAGGAGTGGCGCGCGACGTCGTGATCCCGATCGGGCATGTGATCGGCATTTACGCGCGCGAAAACGGCCAGGGTATGGCGTTTCCCCATCCCGATCCGATTGATGAGGAAGCCACGCCGCCGCGTGGACGCACGCCGTTGCAGGTGGTCAGCGCCTCCGATGAAGGCCCGGGGGCCGGCGGATCCGTCGGTGACACCGCGGCGGGCGAAGGGGACGATCCCCCTCCACCGCCGCGGCGGGGAGGGCCGGCGCTCAAACGTGTCAAGTAAAAGCCCTGCGGCGCGGGCTACAATGCGCGCCGCAGATGCCGCTTTAGCTCAGTTGGTAGAGCACCCGCCTTGTAAGCGGTAGGTCGTCTGTTCGAGTCAGACAAGCGGCACCAG